>NZ_CAWPRX010000201.1:0-39712 GCF_963890365.1 Tychonema sp. LEGE 07196
GCTCTATCCCCCCCCTTAGCAAGGGGGGGGGCAGGGGGGGGTTAATACCGATCCCGATCGCATTAACCCGCCTGTTTTGCCTCCGGGCACGCGATCGGGTCACGATATCGCTGTGGAGGTAGAAATAGATGCTGGAGTGGCGATCGGCGATGTCCGCTCTACTTCCCATCAAATTACCACTCAGCGCAGCGGCAACATTGTTCGCGTCAAATTAGCTGACTCTGACACAATTCCCAATAAAGATTTAATTCTGCGCTATCGAGTAGCAGGCGAAAACACTCGCGCCACAGTCCTGACTCAATCCGACCAGCGGGGCGGTCATTTTGCTACTTATTTGATTCCCGCCTTAAACTACAAAACCAATGAAATTGTACCGAAAGATGTCGTATTTTTGATGGATACTTCCGGTTCCCAGCAGGGCGAACCGCTGGCAAAATCTAAGGAGTTGATGCGTCGCTTCATTCAAGGACTCAATCCCAAGGATAGTTTTACTATTATTGATTTTGCCAACACTGCGAAAGCGCTTTCAACAACTCCTTTAGCGAATACAGAAGCTAATCGACAAATGGCAATTAACTATATCGATGCTTTGCAGGCTAACGGCGGCACAGAACTGCTCAACGGCATTCAAACTGTGATGAAGTTTCCGGCGACAAAAACAGGAACGCTGCGGAGTATTGTACTGATTACTGACGGTTATATTGGTAATGAAAATGAAGTGCTCGCCCAGGTGCAGCAGAGTCTGAAACCGGGAAATCGACTTTATAGTTTTGGTGTGGGCAGTTCGGTGAATCGGTTTTTGCTCAACCGTTTGGCAGAAGTGGGAAGAGGTACTTCTCAAGTGGTTCGTCAAGATGAACCGTCAGCACCGGCTGCTGAAAAGTTTTTTCGCCAAATTAATAATCCGGTATTGACTAATATTCAAGTTAGTTGGGAAGGAATGGGGGAAAAACCGGAGATTTATCCGATCGCCCCGCCAGACTTATTTACCAGTCAACCGCTGGTTTTGTTTGGCAAAAAGAGCGATCGGGCTAACGGCAAACTTCGCATCCGCGGCACTCAAGCCGGCGGCAAAGTTTACGAGCAGGTTTTACCTGTGAATTTTGCTCGCGAATCGGGGCGGCAGCGGGAGTCTACTTCAGTCTCCGCAAGTGTTACAGAGTTTGGTAATCCGGCGGTGGCTCAACTTTGGGGGCGATCGCGCATTAAAGGTTTAATGAATCAAATGTTTGGCGGCGAGACTAAATCTCTGGTGGAAGCTGTGACTAATACTGCTCTGACTTATCACTTGCTATCGGAATACACGGCTTTGGTTGCGGTGAGCGAAGAAGTGCGAGTCGATCCAGATGGATCGCGCCGCCGCGTGCAAGTGCCTGTAGAATTGCCGCAGGGTGTCAGCTATGAAGGTATTTTTGATGCTCAGAAGGACGAGCAAACTAGGGGCAGGGTTCGCAGTATGACCCGGACTCGGAGCCCGCTACCGGTAAGTCCTGCTCCTACTGTCACGGAACAAGCCCCTTCCAGCGAACCACGAGCGCAGAAGCCTTTGACTTCTCGTTTGCAAGTAATTAGTGCCCAAGGGTTGGATGCCGCGACTCGCGCTGCTCTGACTCAATACCTGCAATCTGTTAATCTCCCGGCGGGAGTTAGCGGCGAGACGGTGTGGGAGCTGTCGGTACAAAACGGCCGCGTACAAAAAGTGGTGCTCGACTCTGGAAGCTCTACCCTGAAAGCAACAGATGCCCTAGAAACTCTCAAGAAAGCCTTGATTTCCTGGCAACCGCCGGCAGGATTCCAGGGTACGGTGCGCCTGAATGTGCGGATTAATCCCGATCGTTAACCAATAACTGTAGCCTTTCTCGCAAATATGAGGTACGCGAGATTCTGTGAATATCAGGACTTTCCAGCCTGATTGCATAGCTCGCGTACCTGAGAAAGACTAGATATATGTCAAGAAATATTAACTTTTAAGTCAAAAGTACCGAAATGCCGATCGCCACGGCGAGAACAATATAAAATCTTTATTAAGAGATCCTGTTTAAACAGGAACTGATGTTAACAGAAGTTATAAACTTTGACGCAAACGCTGAAACAGTCTAATTTCCGACACAGTTCCATTTCTGAAACAACCTCCCAGTCAAGATTTCTCGCCCCCCCAAATCAGAGAAGGTATCAAGCCCTATGCAAGTTAGCGAACTGCTCAACAATTACGAAAAAGGAGAAAGAGACTTTGCAGGAGCCGATTTGGGCGGTGCAAACCTCAGCGGAGCCATCTTAATCGGAGTCAACCTTTCGGGCGCTAATCTTTCCGGGGCGAACCTCAGCAGAGCGTTTCTCACCAAAGCAACCCTCAAAGGCGCACAAATGCACAGAACAAATCTGAGTTTTGCCAAAATGGGCGAAACCAAACTCTCCGGCGCAGATTTGACAAAAGCTAATTTGAGCGGAGCTTTTTTGGTAAAAGCAAAATTGCCTAGAGCCAAATTAAGCGGCGCAAATTTAAGCGGCGCAAACCTGCGGAGTGCTGTGTTGTGGAATGCCAATTTGTGCAGCGCCGACTTGCAATTAGTTAACTTGCTGGGCGCGAATCTGACGGGAGCTAATTTTAAATGGGCAAACCTTTACGGTGCAAAGCTCAACAGTGCAAAACTTTTTGGAGCTCAACTAACCGGAGTCAGTCTGCGGCGAGCGCAGTTGACAGGGGTGAATCTTTGCGGTGCAGATTTGAGCGGCGTTAATGTCAGCGAAGCTAAACTGATGGGAGCTAATTTAGAAGGCTCGAATTTGGCGGGGGCCAATTTCAGTGCGGCTCAGTTGCGAGGCGTTAAATTGGCTGGTGCAAACTTAACTGGGGCTAAGTTTAAGGGCAGTTGTTTGATCGGAGCAAATCTGAATTGGACAAAGCTGTGTCAAACTGATTTGATGGCAGCAGATTTGAGCGAGGCGACTTTAATCGGAGCTAATTTAGACAGTGCTTTGTTGGCGGGAGCTATTTTGCCGGAATCTACTAGGCGCTACTTTTCCTTAGCTGGGGCGTGCAGAATCAATTCTTGGGAAGTTGCGGCAATTTAAAATAATTAGTCAGTAGTTATTGGTTATTGGTTATTAGTTAGTGGTTATTAGGAATTGGGAATTGGGAATTGGGAATTGGGAATGTCTAAGGATCGAAAACTTAATAACTTAAACACCTCCTACAGTCCTCTCTCCCGTAAATTTCTAGATAAAAGGAGGCTCTTCCTCGCCCCATAATCATTACCAGGCTCTTCCTGGTAACGAGCAATTGCTTAAGTTATTAAATTTTTATTCCTAAGCTATTGCGGTATTTAAATTAATTGTATGTTAAAAAAAGGATCGCACAATGAGTCGGGTGTCCCGCTAGCCCTGAATATACAATGTTTATTTGCGGGACAGCTTACCCTTTTCCTGCTAGAAAATGCGATCGGGCTTTTCTATTCAAATTAATTATTTAATCTCAAAACTTAATCGTTATGACAGTTAATTTCGGAGTGGTACTGGTAACAGCAGGCTCGGAAGCCGAGGCCGAGAATATCGCTAAATCTCTCGTCGAAAACAAGCTGGCTGCTTGTGTGAGTTTGTCGCCGATTCGCTCTGTTTATACTTGGCAAGGCGAGATTCATTCCGAGGCGGAGTGGCAGTTGGTGATTAAAACTGATTTGGCTAAATTTGAGGCTTTAAAAACAAAAATACAGGAACTTCATTCCTATGAAGTTCCCGAAATTATTGCTATTCCGATTGTCGCTGGCAGCGAGGCTTATCTCCATTGGCTGGGACAATCTTTAAGTTCGCAGTCAGGACTTCAGTCCTAAATTCTCCACGAATAAAGAGGGGTTCAATTCCCTGCTACAAACGGTCTCAAACCTACAGATTTTGACTGGTAGGGCCGATGACACCTACTTTGTGACGAAAACTTAGTTCGCCGCCGAACCAGCCTGTAACGCCCAGCAATGTGGCAACGACGACTGACAAGGCTAAACCTGTAAAGACGATCGGCTCAGCCGGATTTCCCTGTCGCAACAGCAGGTTAATCAGCGAAAGTACGAGAGCGGCCACATTGCCGCCCATGTGCAACCAACCGGCACTGCGATCGCGCACTCTTTTTATGCGGAAAAAATCTAAAAAGCCCGTGATTCCAGCCAAAATCCCCGCACCAAAACCGCAACCGATCAGCCAAACCGAAGCTCTCGCCCAAAACGGATCGCTTGTGAGCCAATAACCGATATCCGTGCCGGCGGCTCCGACTAAAAAGGCGATCGGAAACACGATCAGCACTGGGTGGAGGGGATGGCCCGCCACTGAAACTGTACTGGTAATTCCGGCATCGCGATACTCTGCGTCATTGCTTTCGAGAATCGGCGGAATGTTGGGATAAGGTGTACTATTTGTTTGATTTGTTTCCATGATTTTTACAGATAACTTTTGTACGACAAACCCGTTTTTATGGGATTAAAGTTAATCCATAATCCGATCGCCACTTTCGTCAACGCGCATCTGCCGAACTACGTCAGAAATTTCCTCCGCGTCTTTGACGTGGTGCAGGGCTTTCTTTTCCCCGTCTGGTTCTTCTACAATGAAATAAGTTGGAACTGTAACTGTGTCTCCCGTGATGTCTGGCACGTTATCTACCGCCAGTTGCTTGGCTTTTTCTTCGATGGTTTGCGGTTTGTCGGAAATGCGATCGCCCGGATTGGCAGTGCGTTCCATATCTTTGCCCGGTTTGTCGATACTCATAAAACCTCTGTAGTATTTCTAAATTTTTTGCTGGCTGTAATTCCTAATATTGAACGAAAAATGTGCCTGCGTTAACATCTCCCAAGGGGTGTAAATTGCAGTTATGCCGATCGCCTGGAGCATCTTCCTCTAGGTAGAGACTTTTGAGCTAGTTCCAAAACTACCTAAGCTAAAATCAAAGTCTTATATCAATTCCGGTTGCACTCATACATGATGTTAACTGTCAACTGTTAACTGTTAACTGTTAACTGTTAACTGTTAACTGTTAACTGTCAACTGTTAACTGTTAACTGTTAATTTAGTATTCTGATGAAGAGAAGATTTGATATTATTTGTTCTTTCCCTTTAAATCACCAATGAAAAGTTACGATTGGATTGTTGTCGGCGGCGGAATTACGGGCGCAGCAGTGAGTTGCGAACTCACAAAAAAAGGTTTTGCGGTGCTACTTTTGGAACGAGATACTGCGATGCAAAATGCTACTCGTTTTAGTTACGGCGGCTTGGCTTATTGGTCGGGGACGACTGATTTAACTCGCCAATTATGTCAGGAAGGTATCGAACGCCACCGCAATTTATCGACCGAATTAGATGGTGATACGGAGTTCCGCGAGTTGGATTTGTTGCTGACAATTGATGCGGGAAGCGATGCCGAACAAGTAGCGGCTAATTACGCGCATTTTGCAATTCCCCCGCAGCTTTTGAGCGCTGCAGAAGCTGGTGAGTTGGAACCTTTGCTGAATAAAAGTGCGATCGCCGGAGCTCTTACTGTGCGTCACGGTCACATTTCCCCCACAGCCACAAATCAAGCTTATTGTCAAGGGTTTTTGCGGTTGGGAGGAACTATAGAATTTGCAGAAGTAATTGGGTTAATTTCAGAAGGAAATCGGATTTCGGGAGTCAAAACAATACGCGAAAATTATGCTTGCGAAAATGCGGTGATTTGTGCGGGAGGTTGGAGTCGAAGTTTGCTGAAGGCTGCCGGTATTTCTGCGGGAGTTTATTTTACTCGCGCTGAGGTTTTGGAGACTCCACCTGTGGATTTAAAACTCAGGACTTTCGTGATGCCCGCGCTATTAAAACGTTTTGAATTGGAAGCTGAATCGAGTAAAATTGAGGTAAATTTTCTTTGGGATGAACCGGGTAAAGAGTTGTTGCCACCAGTTTTAGATGCTGGTGCAATTCGATTTAATGATGGCAGTTTGCGGATTGGGCAATTGTCTCGCACGTTGAGCGATTTGAATGCTAAAGTCGATCGCCAAACTAGCGAAAAGGCAATTCGTGCCGGTATCGGCAAGGTTTTGCCAGATGTGGCAAATTTACCTGCAACTTGGCACGATTGTATAGTAGCATTTAGCGCCGATAATTTGCCTGTAGTGGGGCCGATTGGCGATCGCCCTGGATTGCAGGTTTTTTCGGGTTTGAGCAATCCTTTGGCTATTGTGCCCGCTTTAGCTGAGCGATTTGCAAATTGGGCGGCGGGAGAAAAAGATTGGGCTATCGAGCTTTTGTCTCCAGATAGATTTGCTAAAAAATGACTAATCTTAACTGTTAGTGGGTAGGGCGGCTTGATGTATATTATTAGTTGGAATTATAGATATAGCCTTTCGATCTCTCATATGAGGTACTATCCGGGATAGGGCATAGGCCGCCGTGGGCATAGGCCGCCGTGGGCATACCTCACCACGCGATCGAACCGCTATAGTTGGTTAACCCGCCCCCTTTCAGCTAATAACCAATAACCAATAACCAATAACCAATAACCAATAACCAATAACCAATAACCAATAACCAATAACCAATAACCAATAACCAATAACCAATAACCAATAACCAATAACTAATGACTAAGCAAAGGAAGCGCGACAATAAATGTAGTACCTTTATCGATCGCACTTTCCACACTTATTGTACCGCCGTGCAGGTCAACTATGTGTTTGACAATGCAGAGTCCCAAACCCGATCCTTTAATGTTACCTACATTAGCACCACGTTCAAACTGCTGAAATAGTTTTCCTTCATATTCCGCTGTCATCCCTATTCCTTCATCTCGAACGCAAAATATTATTTGCTGGTTTTCGCAGCTTAATTCTAAACTAACATTGCCACCATTAGGAGAATATTTAATAGCATTTGATAGCAAATTAGTCAGGAGGTGGTGCAGCAATTTTACATCAAGATTGGCGTACAGCGGCTTGGTTTGGGCGCGAAAATTTAGGATGTGTTTATCGGTGACGATAGGTTGCAGTTCCTCTAAAATAGAGCAGCAAAAATCTGTCACATTGAAACTATCTAAATTCAAGGAAAGTTTGCCCGCTTCTGCTTTACTGAGCATTAAAATATCCTCCAGCAATCCACTCATATTACTGACGGCTTTTTTGATGCGAGCGACATTTTTATTGGGACTTTCTGGAGTTTTACATAATTCGCTATCTTCCAGCATTTCCGCCGATAGTTGTATCGTAGTTAAAGGAGTGTTTAAATCGTGGTATGCCATTGAAATAAATCGCGATCTATTGTTGCTTTTCACGGCGGCTAATGCAATAAGTGTTTGCATTTTAACTGCTTCTTGATGTTTGCTCAGCGCTATCTTGATCGTAGCGTGCAGTTCTCTTTCTTTAAACGGTTTGAGGAGGTAGCCGTAAGAACCACTATTTTCGGCTCGCTGCAAAGTTTCGTCGTCTGCATAGGCAGTTGTATAGATAATTGGGATATCTAATTTTTGATTAATTCTTGTTGCTGTTTCTATGCCGTCAATCTCGCCTTTTATGACTATATCCATTAAAATCAAATCGGGTTTGATTTCGCATGCACGCTGGATGGCATCGGCTCCTGAAGAAACGATACCAGCGATTTTATATCCCAATTTTTCTAATTTTACAGATAAGTTTTTAGCAATTAATAGTTCGTCTTCGACAATTAAAATATTAATTTCTTGAGTTGGAGACATCATAAATTTAAAACCTTTGAGAGTAGTTGAGTTCGTTAAATATTACGTGAAATTCGGTGCCGATTTGTCTTGAGAGTTCGATGGTTCCTTCTAACTGTTCGGTTAAGGTGCAGACAACTTGAAAGCCCATCGAATTAGTTTTCCGAAAATCTAAGTTTTGAGGAAAACCAATGCCGTTGTCCTTGACCAAGAGGTGGATTTGCCGATCGCCCGTTTGATAGCATTCTACACTAACTGTACCGCTAGCACCATCAGGAAAAGCGTGTTTCAGGATATTTGAAACCAATTCATTGGCAATTAAGCCGCAAGGAGTAGCAGTCTCTAGATTGAGGGAAATTGGTTCAGCTATTACCTGCAACAGAATGCGGTTGTCGCTAATATTGTAAGAGTGAAACAAGTTAGTTACCAAATCTTCGAGATATTCGCCAAAATTAATTTGCGCCAGGTTAGTCGATTTGTACAGTTTCTCGTGAATCAGAGCCATAGAGTACAGGCGGTTCTGACTTTCTTCAAACATTTGGGCTAATTGCGGATCGGAAACTGTGTTAGATTGCAATTCTAACAAACTGGCAACGACGCAGAGGTTGTTTTTGACGCGGTGGTGAATTTCTTTGAGCAAAATCTCTTTCTCTTTGAGGGAGTTTTTCAAATTTACTTCCGCTTGGAAGCGCTCGCTCAGTTCAGCTTGCAGTTGCTGGTAGAGTAGAGATTGGTGAATGGCGATCGCCAATTGATTAACCAACTGCTGAAATAAATTGATTTCTGATTCTTGCCAATCCCTGGGCCCATCGCACTGATGTGCAATCAGCAATCCCCAAAGCTGGCCCTGCTGAATAATTGGCACTACCAACTTTGCCCTCACTTCAATTTGTTTCATAAACTCCATTATACAAGGGGTAATAGAGGCCTCATTTATATCGGAAATCGCACGAATTCGCCCTTGCAAATAAAGCTGATAGCTTTCGGCAGGAAAAACCTCTTCGCCAAAAAAAGTCCCTACCAGCGGGCTGCATCCTTCTGCCACGGCTTCAGCAACGACCAAACCGCCACTTTTAGGTAAAATTTGATAAATCAAAACTCGATCGGCTAACAATATTTGCTGGAGTTCGGCAACCGTAGTGTTGAGAATTTCCTCTAATTGCAAAGACTGGCGGACGCGACGGGCGATCGCCTCCACCAGCCGTTCTTGCTCAAACTGCTGCCCCCTGGCGATTTCAGCGTATTTAGAATTGCTGATATCGGCAATGTAACCAATAATTTCGATCGGTTTTCCTTTGCTATCTACCAATAGTTTTAGTTCCGTCCGCAGCCAGCGGTAAAATCCGTCTCTGTGCCGAAAGCGGTACTCAAAAATAGAATTTTTACCATCGGATAAATTAGAAAATTTTTCTATAAATTCCGGTCGATCTTCAGGGTGAATGCGATTAGACCAAAAGTGAGAATCTGTTAACAGTTTGTGAGAGTCGTAGCCAACTATCGCCCTCACGTTGTCGCTAATATATGTAGTACGAAAATTCCCTCTCGGCTCGACAGTAAAAATTACCGCCGGATTGAAGGCTAGCAAAAATTGTAGCCGTTCTTTTAACTGTTGCAATTCTATTTCTGCTCGCTTGCGATCGCTGATATCTTCGATCGCCGCCATGCTGTAGAGAGGAAGACCCTCGCCGTCGCGGATCAGCGTCACCGTCAAGTTAGCCCACATCAGTTGACCATTCTTCTTAATCAAGCGTTTTTCCATCCCGAAGCGAGAAATATTGCCCTCGATTAACTGCTTGATTTGCTCTAAATCTGCTTCTAAATCTTCTGGGTAAGTGATATCAGCTAAACTCATTGTCGCCAACTCCGCATCGGTGTAACCCAACATCTGCCGGTGAGCTGCATTCACTTCGCTCAAGCGGTAGTCGCGCACGGTTGCCAAACAGATCGCAATAGGAGCATCATCAAACAAATTGCGAAACTTTTCCTCACTTTTTTGGAGTGCAGCTTCTGCATTTTTGCGAGCGGTAATGTCTCGCGCTACCCACATCACTCGATCGACCCCCAGCGGCGAAATACGGCCATCAAACCAGATTAACTTGCCCTCAATTTCCATGCTGTATTCAACTCTATGGATTTTCCCAGATGCCAAGGTTTGGTGAATGTAGTTGAGGGCAAAATGAGCTTCCGCTTCCGGGAAGATTTCCGCGATGGTTTTGCCCAGCATTTCAGGAGCCGGTTTGTACAGCAGTTGGGGAGCCGTGGGGGCGACTTTGAGGTAGCGGCCCATGCCATCGAAAACCATCACGATATCCGTCATCGCATTAAACAGCGCCAGCAGTTGAGCTTCCGAGTTTTGCAGTTTTTCTGCAGTCAATTTAGCTGTTAATACGGCTTGTTCGTAGTGTTCAGTGCGCTGCTGAACTCTCACTTCTAACTCTGCATTGATTTGCTGCAAAGCGATTTCTGCTTGTTTGCGAGCCGTAACATCCCGCCCTGCAGCTTGATACTCGACAATTTGTCCGCTCTCATCAAATATAGCCCGATCGCTCCACTGCTGAGTACGAATTTCTCCGTTCGGCAAAATTACCCGGTGTTCGCAAGTAAAAACAGGCTTTTCGGGAGACACTAAATTATATTGCTCCACAATAGATTCTCGGTCTTGTTCTAAAATTAATGGCAGAAAGCTATTACCGAGCAAGTCTTCTGGTTTCATGCCAAAATAGCGGCAATAAGCTTGATTGACAAATGTGATTGTGCCGTCGGGGAGGTAGCGGCAAATCAGTTCGGTTTGGTCTTCCACAATCGCCCTGTAGCGGGCTTCGCTGTGGCGCAGGGCTGTTTCGCCATTTTGGCAATCGCTGACTTTCTTGGAGATTTCTGCATTGTTTTCTAAGAGTTCAGACTGTTTTTGCTCAAGTTTTACAACTTCTTGCTGCCCAATTTTGACTAGGTTGTAAATTTCGGGGCGAATCCTTTTTTCGGTGAGTAAACCTACGGGCTGACCTTGTTCGTCCACAATTGGCAAACAATCGATAGAATGTTGAGAAAATAGCTTAAATATGCTAAAAATATCGGTAAGTTTTGATTCTTTTAAAACAATTAAATTTCGCGTCATTACATCGGCAACTTGCATTGTTTGCCAGCCGGACTCGGCGACTAAGTTCAGCACATCTGGCGGGCTTAGCAGTCCGACTAGCTGATTTTTATCGACAACTAAGAGGCAATTAATCGATGTTTTTACCGTTTCGTGCGAGTCGGGCGGTGAATTTGACAGCCCACAAGGGTTTCTCGCCCGACGCATCAGGGCGATCGCCTCTGGGAGCAAAGTTGAGGGCGCAACCGTCACTGGCGGGCGATCGACAAAATCTAAGGGCGATCGTAAATTTGTCAACAAATTCGTAAATTCCATCAGTCTAGACCTACAAAGTATTGTTAACTAACTTTAGCAATACTTTTAGTCATCAGCCAAATGACTAATGACTAATGATATCAAATCCTCTCTTCATGGCAATAGTAAATTCAGGCGTTGACTGTTAACTGTTGACTGTTGACTGTTAACATCATTCCGATGCAACCGGAAACGATATGACTAATGACTAATGACTAATGACTAATGACTAATGACTAATGACTACTGACTACTGACTACTGACTACTGACTAATGACTACTGACTACTTGTTTTTTTTCTAATGAGCAGATAAGTTTTCATTCCCCCTTTTCCTTTAACTTGAATAATTCCCCGTTCCTGAAATAAATATTTGTGTTCTAATAACTTATAGGTAGTTTCGCTGACTTGAATCCGCCAAGATATACCGTGAGACTCCATTCGGGAAGCAATATTTACCGTGTCGCCCCACAAATCATAAATAAACTTTTTGATGCCAATAACTCCGGCCACAACTGGGCCGCTGTGAATACCGATGCGGATGCTAAAAAATTTGTGATTTTTCTGATGAAATCGAGCCATTTCTGTTTGCATATCTAGAGCCAGTTTGGCGATCGCCTCAGCGTGATCTGCCCTGGGATTCGGCAGCCCTCCCACCACCATATATGCGTCGCCAATTGTCTTAATTTTTTCTAAGCCATGCTGTTCGCACAACAAATCGAATCTTGAAAAAACTTTATTGAGGAGTTCCACCAGAGCGATCGGATTCATCGTGCTAGACAAAGCTGTAAACCCCACAATATCTGCAAACAAAACAGTCACTTCAGGAAAATATTCAGCAATAGTAGTTTCGTTTTGTTTGAGGCGTTCTGCTATTGCCTTCGGCAAAATATTTAACAGCAACTTTTCTGATTTTGCTTGTTCTTCCCGCAGGGCATCTTCCGCTTGCTTGCGTTCCGTAATATCGTGGTAACTCCAGACTCTGCCGATAATTTTATCTCCCAGCCGCTGCGGTTCCGAATAGCGTTCAAAAAATCGGCCATCTTGAAATTCCAACAAATCGAAACTTTCGGCTTCTGGCTGATCGTAAAGCGATTCTATTCTGTCTTGGAATCCTTGGGGATCTTTGAGTTGGTTCAGCACAAAAGCGATCGTTGTAGCATCGTCTCGCAGCGCCATAACTTCATTAGGTATCCCCCACATTTCCACAAATTCTCGATTGAAACTGACTATTTTTCCGTTCCTGTCAATAGCTAAAATACCGTCAGCAGTAGAATCAAACGTTGCTTGCAGCAAAGACACCGATTGTGCCAGGGCATCTTCTGCCATTTTTCGAGCAGTAATATCTCGCAAAATAGCGCGAATCGCCACTAACGAACCTTCCGAAAATTTACAGCTTATGCTACCTTCCAGCAAAATTAATTCAGAAGATTTCGTGATAAATATTACTTCGATAGAATCGGGATAAGATGTATCTTCATTAAAGTCATTTTTACTGATAGCTTGATATAATATATCCAGAGACTCAGGGGAACTGTTGGGATGAATAATATCAAAAACACTCATTTCAGCAATTTCTGCTTCGCTGTAGCCCAGAGTTTCCCGCCAAGCCCGATTTACATACAAAAAATGACCGTCAGCTCCAATACTTTGAATTAAATCAGTAGCATTTTCAAATAAATCTCGCAGTTGTTCTTCGCTTTCCTGCAAAGCTATTTCAGCTTGTTTTCGCTTGATAAATTGACCGAGTTGACTGCCGATTGTCCCCATTATTTGGAGCAATTCTTCATCAAAACTCCGCACTTCACAGCTAAAGAAAGTCATCACTCCCAACACAGACTTTTCCGAAGTTACCTGCTCGTAATCGCCCAAAATAGGGAAGGCAAAAGCTCCGTGCAGTCCTTCTGTAACAGCGATTTCTCGGCGCAGGAAAATGTCACTTTTTGTGACATCGGCAATCCACTCAGGGGAACCGCTAGCCCAAACGAGACCGGGCAATCCTTCCCCCAACTGACAGGTCATTTGTTCGCCAAATTCGGCAAATTTAGGGATAGAAACCGAGCGTTTTCTCCAACTGACCACGCAGCGCAGAAAATTGGGGTCGGAAACCGCAGTTATTCTCTTACTTCCTGACAGCAGTTTTTCGCCAGCTTCCGGCATCCAAAGTTCGGCGGTATCCCATCCCAAACTATCACAAATTACGGGAAGAATTGCTGTTAGAGCTTTTTTGATTGTTTCGGATGTAGACAGGATACGAGTGGTGACGTACTGAGCTAGTTTTCGCTTGCGGGCTCGCTCTCTATCTGTAACGTCGCGGCCGATGTACACGAAATCTTGGAGGGCGGCCCTTGTTTGAGAAATTCCTTGAATTTCACTCGGAATTGCCGTACAGGAAAAAGCAACTGTGAATTTTTCTCCGGTTTTTGCCGTGCAAACTACTTCGACATTGGTTGGAGAGGATTGAGGCTGCTGTTGGCTGACTGCTTGCAAAGATTCACCATCAGCAGCAAGAGCGTTTATTTGCTGTCCTACTAATTCTGATTCGCTGTAACCGAATAAATCTTGAGTCGCTTGATTGATTTTTTTGATTTTTCCCGATGCAGTTGTCACCAACAAAACTTCAGCAATTGAAGTGATAATTTTTTCAACATAATTATTAGTAGCGGCTAAGGTACTCAATAAAATATTCATTTCATTGGTAGCTTGGACTAGAGTTTGTTCTAAACCCATCCTGTCGGTTACGTCTTCAAAAAATATAATCAATCTCTGATAATTATCGTCATTGCTGAATTCGACGATATACATATCAAAATAAAGCGGCGAGCCATTTTCTAGTACCCGAGTTATCGCTTTAAATTCAAAGTTTGGCAACCGCCCTTCAAAAATATCGATTAAAATTTCTTCAGTTCCCACCAATTCAGGAAAAGGAAGCCGCACATCGTTGCCGGCCGTTACTTCTTCGGGAAAGTCGGCGAAGCGCTGCACTTGGAAAGATGTTTCTTGGATTAAAAAGTCTTTATCCAGTGCTAGGTACTCCAGGTGGTGGGGAACCAACAGTTTTTTTAACAGGGTGTTCATGTTGGATTCTTAGTAGTGAATACGCCCTCTGTTCCTGATAGTTATCAATCAGTAAATTTTAGATTTATATCCTGTCCGATCGACTATCATAACAAAAACAGTTCGATCGCGCGTGCGTCCTCGTGTCCGTTCTTCTGCTGCGGACTCGCATTCCGCACTACGAAACAATTTTACTGCGGTTTATCATCAAACATGATATTACTCCATAGACGATCTGCCAGCAAGTACCCGTTTTTGAGCGGGGTAATTCCCAAATCGCAAATCGCAAATTGTATTATTTTTGTTTGTAAAATGGAATTGTGACTATAAAGGTAGTGCCTAACCCTGTCTCGCTGGAAAATTCGATTTGACCTCCGTGCAAGTCTACACACTGCTTGACTATAGATAAACCCAGTCCTGTACCGGGGATTTTTCCGACATTTTGGGCCCGGTAATACGATTCAAATAGTTGTTCTTGGTCTTCTATCGGAATGCCAATACCTGCGTCTTGAATTTTAAATACAGCTTTTTCATGATAACAATTTAATTGAAAATAAATATTGCTTTCGGTAGGTGAATATTTGACTGCATTAGAAAGCAAGTTTGTCAAGATGTGCCGCAGCAATTTTGGGTCTAGTTCGGGATCTGGTTGTGTTTTCTCCGAATCGCGATCGGGTTTTTTCGCAGGCGGAGTTGATTGTCGGCAAATAAAGTTAATTTTACGATTTTTTCCGTCACTAATTTTAATTGATTCTACTAATTCGGTGCAAAATTTTTGCAAGTCAACTGGTGCGGGATTGAATTGGAGTTTTCCGGCTTCGGCGCTGCTGAGCAACCGCACATCATCTAATAGGTGAGCCATGTGTTTAGATGCTGATTTAACGTGTCCGAGATATTCTTGTTTTTCTGCGTGGGTGATTGAGTCGCCGTATTCTTTGAGGATTTGAGTAGCAAATAATACTGTATTTAAAGGATTGCCGAATTCGTGAGCAAGCATTGAAAAAAAACGAGATTTTATTTGTCTGAGTTCTTGCTCTTTTACCAAAGAACTACGAATTTCTATATCTTGTTGTTTGCGTTCTGTGATGTCTCTGCCGATATAGATGAAATCGTAAAGTCCTTGTAATTCTGTCTGAATTGCCGAACAGGAAAATTCTACCCAAATTTCTTCTCCTGTTTTGGTAGTACAGACTACTTCCAGTTCTCGGAGCAGCTCTTTTTGAGACAAAATATAGCGATGGCGAGCTTGGTAAAGTAAGGTTTCTTCGACTACTATTTTGGAGAGTGGATGGTCGATTAATTCTGCTTCGCTATACCCAAATAACCCTTGTGCCGATTGATTGACTGTTTTGATAATTCCTAATGTTGTCGTCACTAACAAAGCATCGCCCATCGATCTAATAACTTTATCTATATAATCTTTAGAAGCTGCTAGGGCACTCAACAACAGATTAGCTTCATTCGCTCTCTGAATTAATGATTGCTTCATTACCATTTTTTCAGTGGTATCTTCAATCAAAATGAGCAAATTATTTGCCATACCTTGTTCGTTTTCATGTTCTACTGCCAACATATCGAAGTATAAAGGGTGGTTGTTGTCGGCAAACCGAGCGATACCTTTGAGTTCAAAACTCGGCCGCCGTCCCATTGCGATGGAAATCAGGATATTTTCAATACCAATGAGTTCGGGAAAACTGATGCGAGCATCTGTACCGGGGAGCGCGTCGCCGGGAGTATCGGCATAATGCTGTGCTTCGGCGGAGATTTCCTGAATGATGAAGTTGTGATTTACTACCAGATACTCTGTTTGTCGCGGGCCTAAGAGTTTCTTAAAAAGGGAGTTCATGTTTGTTCTACCATTGTGTAAGCTAGTTTGTGGAAAATTTCGTCAACGTCTTGGCCTGTTTTGGCAGATGTGGTGTAAACTGCTATTACTTTGTCTTTAGCGATCGCGTGGCAGATTTCCACTAGCATTGCCAATTTTTCTTCGTCTATCAAGTCTACTTTGTTCAAGGCGATGATAATTAATCCTTTGGGATTGACTGAAGAAAAAAGCTTAATGTGTTCGGGGATTCGCTCAACTGTTTCGGTTCGGCTGACATCGGCAACGATTAAAACGCCGCTAGCTCCTTGCAAGTAAGTCGGTGCAATTCCTTTGAATTTTGTATGCCCTTCTAAGTCCCAAATCAGCAACTTGGCTGTGACGTTTGCCTGCTGTTTTATATTTTCTAATGTAATAATTTTGCTGGAAATTTTGACTCCTACAGTGGAGAGGTACTCGTCGCTGAATTGCCGATCGACAAAACGGCGGATCAAGCTGGTTTTACCCACGCCAAAATCGCCGATCATGCACATTTTTTTAGATATAGTAACTGACATAATTATTTGCTGTTTGCGGTCTTAGTTATTGGTTCAAATACCACGCATCTGCTCAAAAGTAGCGGTTGATTGGGTTCTACGCCGTCGGGTGAATTGGGGCTGGCGATCGTTTGAAGGCGCTTGGGGTCTGCACCTTGCCGCACCAAAGCATCTCGCACGGCTGCTGCACGCCGGAGCGACAGCCGTTGATTTGTGGCAACTTCGCCAGTTCCATCGCTGTGTCCAATTATCTTAATATGTTTTTGAGGATATCGATCCATGAATTTTTTGACACTGGCGATGATTTCTGCGGATGTTGAGTCTAATTTTGCCGTTCCTGGGTCAAAGTAGATGCGGCTTGATATCTGGAGCGGATCTAGTTTAATTGTGCTGACGACGGACTGAACGCCGGGAATTTGTTTTAGGGACTGAGCAATTTTTTGTGAGTCTGCAGCGTCGGTGATTGTGCCCTCTACTGTCACTTTGCGATCGCCATAGCGAGTAGAAATAGAAACGCCCTCCCTCTGGTTCAAAACAGCGGTAATCCGCTGCACCTCGCCGGCTGCCAAAACCGGGTCGGGAGGTACATCTACAGCGATTATTTGATTGTCTAATTTTAGATTTGGTGCAGTTGATGCGACTATTTTTGCGGCTTTTGCTCGCAATTCTGGATTTGGCAATTTTCCGGTTAACTTGAGAGTGTTGCCGGCCACGTCGGCGTTTAAGCGGTAAACTGCTAATTCCGGGGTCGAGGCTAAAGCTAAAGCGGCATTTGCTGCAAGGTGGCGATCGATGTTGCGGCGGTGCTGATAAATTCCCCAAGGTACTAAGATTAAGCTGAGGGCTGCCATGCTCACGCCGAGCAGCATTAAGGGTGGTTTTGTTGATTTTTCCTTGTCTATCGGGTCGAATAAACTTTGGATAAACCTGTGCAGTGACTGCGGTATCGTACCAGGATCGCCGTTAAATTCGTGAATTAATTGAGCGTAACTAAGAATGAGATTGCTAACTATTTGCCGTAGCTTTTTGATGAACGAGTCTGGCGGTTCTCCTTTAACTATGACTGCCATGTAGCAGTAGCCCGCTACTTCTAGCAGAATTTTTGAGTCGCCGTATTCAATTTGATTGAGTTCGGAAACTTCTCCAGGCACAACGATACACTCGTTAACAAAGCTGCGAATAGCTGTGAGCATTCCTGCTACCATTTCTGATTCTAGCTGGTAGCTTTCGGGGTTTTGAACTTCGGAAATTATCAAGCCTGATGCTTTGTGAATTAAGAACACTGCTTGGATGGTAAAGGGTACTGATTCTTTGAGGATCAATTCGGCTTCGGAGACTCCTTGTACTTTGGAGCGAATTTTGCGCTTCACTCCTTCCACGCTCATGGCATTTGACACTTTTTCATTGATTGTCTTGATAGCTTCTGTCATGTATCTGGCAATAGTATTGCCTATGACTGGATAGAGGGCATCCACCATTGCGTCTCGTTCGAGCTGTATTTGGGCTGTAATCGCTTTGCCCATTTCCGGGGCGAGGGCTTGGGCGATCGACTCTTGGTCGAGGCGAATTTGCTCTTTAATTGCCATGCCGATTTCTGGGGCGATCGCCTTAGCAATTTCTGCTGGCGAATTTTGTATTTGTTGAGCAAGGGCATCTGGGAGCAATTCAGCGATCGCCGAACTCATTGCCGGCCTGTTTTCTACGGTTTTTGCTCTAATTACTTCATCAATAATTGGCACGATCGCGTTAACAACTTCTTCTCGGGAATCGGTAATTTTGCGGCTGAGAATTTCTGCGATCCAAGGCAGCATCAGCGCGATAAGTTCTTGGGGATCGTGGATTTGGTGTTCGAGTTTTCCTAATTTATCGTTGATAGTTACCATCAGGTGGCGCACCCCCGGCAAGTCGTTTTGTTCCAGGAGATTTTTGACTTGCTCGATATCCGAGATTTGCGAGCCAAAAATCAGACTTTGCAGCCTTTCCATCGCGTTGTCGGCTTCATTTAAGTCTTGTTTAATTTCGCCTAATATTTCTGCTCGCTGCGATATCGGTGTCGGCTGTTCTGGCAACTCTGCCATCAATGGCAGCGAAGTAACCACCGCATCTAGATACATTTTTTCTGACGGCTGTGAAGGTGCAGAAACTGCGGTATTTGGATTAGTTGCTGCGGGTGAGTCTAGAGTTGGGCGATCGGACAAATCCTCTAAAGCGGTGTCGAAATCTTGGGATTTTTCCGCCTGTACGTACTGAGGATAATCTGAAATTGTCAAGTCAGGCAATTCTCTCTCAAACTCCGAAACATCTGCGGAAATATCTATAGTTTTAGCCGAAGAATAGTTTCTTTCCAGTTCAGAACTGTTGAGTTTTTGAGTAGGGAACAGCAAACTTTTCGACTCGCTTGCAACGGCCGGAAAATTTGTAGATTTGGGTTTGCCAGAGGTAGTTTTGTGCTGGACGCTCGCTGCAATTTCCTCTTGCTCTCGCTCAGAAATACCTAACAAATCCATCAACCCGCCGAGAGCTCCAGCTTGAGCTTTTTTGCCGGTGCTGTGACTTTCGGAATCGGGATTTTGCGGCGCGGCAATTTCCTCTTGCTCTTGCTCAGAAATACCTAACAAATCCATCAACCCGCCGGGTTCTGCGGCTCGATGGTTTTTGCTGTTGCTGTCAGCTTCGGATTGGGGAGATTGAGTGTTTGACGGGGCAGTTGTGCTAATTTCCTTTGCTTCTGCTGAGGAAATAGGTAACAAATCCATCAACCCGTCGAGGGCCCCAGCTCGATCGTTTTCGCTGTTGCTGTCACTTTGGCGATCGGAATTTTGCTGGTTTGAATCAGCAATAATTTTGAGATCGAGTAACAGATTCAGGAATGGTTCTAGCTGGGTTGCTGCGCTGGCAGCAGACTCGTCAGGTTGAGAAACAAAACCCTCTAGCTGATTTTCAACTTCTGGATTTTCTTTCGGTAAAGCCATGCGTTATTATCCGTGGTGGTGGCGCTCCGGCAACAAGAATTCGTTATTTAATTTATTATCAGTAACGCCTTTAAGTTCGGGGACAAATTCTGTTCCTTTGAGCCTCATGCCTAGTTCAAATAGAATTTCTGCCATGTCATCTCTGGAAACTTTAACATCTCTGAGCATGGAAAAGCGGCGGTCGAGTTCTTCAAAAACCTGTGTTTTCAGAATGCGGGTTTCTTCGGAGAGTCGCTCTCTGGTTTGGGAGAGTTCGTCGCGAATCGAACTGGTTTGATTGTCTATCGCTTCGTCGAGGGATTCTATGCTGCTGGAAAATTTGCGGTTAACGCGATCGATTTGCTGGCGGAGGTCGGCGCTTTCTTCTTGCGTGTTTGAGGTGAGCGATTTAACTTTCTTTTCTAACGAATCAATTGCCACCTTCATTTCTGCAGATAGAACTGTTTTTATCTGTTCGATGCGAGCTTGGTTATCTTGCTGCATCATTGACAGCTCAGAATCTATTTTATCGAAGCGATTGTCGTATTCTCTAAGCTGCGCCCCGAAAATTATATCTCGAATCTGGTCGATATTTCCCAGCCGTTCGCGCATTTCTTCTTTAGTGATTTCTGCCATGTTTGTACCTCGAATCTCCCGATATTGTGAGTTTTAGAACTGTGTTGAATTTTTTGTTAATTTGCCTGTCGAGCATTTTTAGTAGGCTCTAAAGACGCGCCTGCAGCTTTTTCTGCGGTGATTTACCACAACAGTTGGCTGCACTACTTTTTTTGACTTGACAGAACTCTATTGCTTGAAACTCTCACCCTGTGTAGGGGAAGGGATTTTTTAGAGTTTTGACTCCTTAATATCCTGAGATTCAAATTCTTAGAGTGAGTTTTGTAACCTAAAATGGCGGTTTGCTATTCTTGCTTTGCAGCAAGATCCTCAAGCTTAGAGTTTCCTGCTATACAGGGGATAGGTTTTAATCTCTTGTCTTGACTTTTCCATGATATCGCATCTTTGAGCACGCTTAATGCTAGGGCATCTAGGTCACGGCAAAAAAAGGGGCGGACGCGCACCAGTGCAACTATCTATAATATCCTGTCTTGTCGATTCACAACGATAAAATTGGTTTCTAGTGCAGAATAAAGTCCGCACTACGAACCGTTTTTGTTACGATCGTAGACCGGACGTGATATAATCTATGGCTCGAAAGATTCAACTCGGCGGTTAAAATCAGGTCTGCACCAACTTTCCTCCGCATCCGCAGACTGAAGAATAAACATGGAACTTTCTCCCCGTCTTCCTCTCAAAAAGCGTAGGGCCCGATCGACAGCGACCAGACCCAATAATATGAGAGCTTTGTTTTTTCTAACAAACGGGATGTGTTTCCGGTAAAGAACGATTACTTACTAGGGTTGACAATTTGTGCAACTTTACTTTTAATCCGCAAGCACAATAAGTCTGACTCGACTGCGGTTTGGCTTGACTGCCCGATCGGCAGTTTTGCCACTATTCCAAGTTGTGTTCGGTTAATTTCGGCTGCGCTGGGGAATGTAGACCGGAGACACCATGCCTATATCCTCGAAATTTGCTTCTAAATATGGCGACCTCCTGTTTCTTTCTGTCCCGGTGTCTATTATTAAGTTAGCACGAGCTTTCGGAGCGGTAAAGCACTATTTGCAAAACTTGATAGGTCTTTACATTACTACGTATAATGATATTAATATCCACATAGATGTAACTTAGGACTCACGCACTCCGAACCAAGAAACCGGGTTTTTTTACCTAGATTGAGGATTTTAAGTAAGTATTTTGGTTGAAAAACCCGGTTTCTGGACACCCGTGCGTAAGTCCTATAAATTCTATTGTTGCTACATCTTCACATACTTAACATTTTTTGTCATGTCTATTTCTCCTAAGTTTCTCAGCGGCAACCAAATCCGCCAAACATTCCTCGACTTTTATGCCCAGCGGGGACATAAAATCTTGCCCAGCGCTTCTTTGGTGCCGGAAGATCCGACAGTGTTGCTGACGATCGCCGGAATGCTGCAATTCAAGCCAATATTTTTGGGACAGCGCGCCGCCACTTCGCCGCGCGCCACAACTTCGCAAAAGTGCATCCGCACCAACGACATCGAAAACGTCGGCCGCACCGCCCGCCACCACACGTTTTTTGAGATGTTGGGTAACTTTAGTTTTGGGGATTATTTCAAGAAACAGGCGATCGCCTGGGCTTGGGAACTTTCCACGGAAGTTTTCGGTTTACCAGCGTCCAATTTAGTTGTGAGTGTTTTCCGAGAAGATGACGAAGCCTTTGCGATTTGGCGCGATGAAATTGGCATTCCGGGCGATCGAATTCAACGCATGGGAGAAGCAGACAATTTCTGGCAATCTGGCCCCACAGGCCCCTGCGGCCCTTGTTCCGAGATTTACTACGATTTTCATCCAGAAAAAGGCGACAATATCGATCTCGAAGATGATAGCAGGTTTATCGAATTTTATAACCTGGTTTTCATGCAGTACAACAAAGATGCAGAGGGCAATTTAACACCGCTGCAAAATCAAAATATTGATACTGGAATGGGACTGGAACGGATGGCGCAAATCCTCCAGAAAGTCCCTAACAATTACGAAACAGATTTGATTTTTCCGATCGTCCAATCGGCGGCAGAAATTGCCGGAATTGATTACCACAATAGCGATGAAAAAGTCAAGGTTTCGCTGAAAGTAATTGGCGACCACATTCGGGCTGTGGTACACATGATTGCGGACGAAATTCGCGCGTCGAATGTGGGTCGGGGTTACATTTTGCGCCGGTTGATTCGCCGGGTGGTGCGCCACGGGCGGCTGATTGGGATTCAGGGTGAATTTACGGTGCGGGTGGCCGAAAGTGCGATCGCCCTTTCGGAAGCTGCGTATCCCAACGTGCGATCGCGCGAAGCTCAAATTAAGGCAGAATTAGCCAGGGAAGAAGCGCAGTTTCTCAAAACTTTGGAACGCGGAGAGAAGCTGCTGGAAGAAATTGTCGATCGCACAAAACAGCAAGCCAACCAACAAATCAGCGGTCAAGATGCCTTCACCCTTTACGATACCTACGGTTTCCCCTTAGAACTGACACAAGAAATTGCTGAAGAACAGGGAATCACGGTTGATTTGGACGGCTTTGAAGTCGCGATGAAAGAACAGCAAACTCGCGCCAAAGAAGCTCATCAAACCATCGATTTGACAGTGCAAGGTTCCTTAGACAAATTGGCTGAAACCATCCACAAAACAGAATTTGTCGGTTATGCTGAATTATCTAGTTTAGCTGAAGTGGAAGTTATCTTAGTTGACGGTCAACCTGTGGAATCTGCAGAGGCGGGAACCGAGGTACAAATTGTGTTGAACCAAACGCCGTTTTATGCTGAATCCGGCGGACAAATTGGGGATAAAGGTTATTTGAAAAGCGGAGAAAATGGTGATGGTTTGTTGGTGAGAGTTGATGACGTGAAGAAAGAATCGGATTTCTTCGTGCATTTCGGCTTGGTGGAACGGGGAACCTTGAAACTAAGCGAAAAAATTACTGCAAAAATTGACAATAGCAGCCGCCGCCGAATTCAGGCCAACCACACAGCAACTCACTTATTACAATCAGCTTTGCGAAAAATTGTAGACGGTTCGATTTCCCAAGCTGGTTCCCTGGTGTCGTCGGAAAGATTGCGGTTTGATTTCAATTCTCCCCGCGCTGTCACCGCAGAAGAGTTGCAAAAAATTGAGGATTTAATTAATAGTTGGATTGCTGAAGCCCACGCTGCGGAAGTTGCAGAAATGCCGATCGCCCAAGCGAGGGAAAAAGGCGCTACTGCGATGTTTGGCGAGAAGTACGGCGACGTGGTGCGGGTAATCGATTTTCCCGGCGTTTCGATGGAATTGTGCGGGGGGACTCACGTCAGCAATACCGCAGAAATCGGGCTGTTTAAGATTGTTTCGGAGGCTGGGGTTGCGGCTGGTACTCGCCGGATTGAGGCGGTTTCGGGCCAAGCTGTTTTGGATTATTTGAATGTGCGAGACAAGGTTGTGCGCGATTTGGGCGATCGATTTAAGGCGAAGCCGGAAGAGTTACCCAACCGGATTACTAATTTGCAAAACGAGTTGAAGGATACTCAGAAACAGTTGGCTGCTGTAAAGTCGGAATTGGCGATCGCAAAATCCGACCAGTTACTAAATGCGGCTGAGGATCTCGGTGAATTCAAAATCATTGTAGCTCAATTGGGTGATGTGGATACAGAAGCGCTGAAAACTGCGGCCGAAAGATTGCAGCAAAAGTTAGGAAATGCTGCGGTAGTTTTGGCCTCAATTCCTGAACCGGATAAGGTAAGTTTGGTTGCAGCTTTTAGTCCAGAAATCAATAAGAAAGGATTGCAAGCTGGCAAGTTTATCGGGGGAATTGCTCAACTTTGCGGCGGAAAAGGCGGCGGGCGGCCTAATTTGGCACAAGCTGGCGGACGTGATGTTAATAAGTTGCCGGAAGCGTTGGAAAGTGCTCGCAATTTGTTGATTGAAGGGTTGGGTTAGTTGACTGTTGGCTGTTGACTGTTGGCTGTTGGCTGTTGACTGTTGGCTGTTAAGAAGAAGGGCGGGCCCGCACCATCAACCGCCCCTACTGACTAATGATATCAAATCCGGTTGCATCGGAATGATTCAGATATATATTCTCGGACTCTGTGTACTCTGTGTTCTCTGCGGTTAAATCACCTGACGATGCAACCAGAAACGATATGACTAATAACTAATAACCAATAACCAATAACCAATAACCAATAACCAATAACCAATAACTATTACTTTTCGCCCAAAATAGCATAAACCACTGTCTCTTCTTGTTTGCCCCGCAATTGAATCGATCCTACTTTTTGGCCTTCGTAGCGATCGCACACGTAAGCAAAAGTCTTCCCCGTCACCAACAAATTAAAAGGACTGTCAGAAACAATTTGCTTATTCATCGCCTCCAATCTAGCGGCAACATTGACAGCATCGCCGATCACAGAATAATTCAAACGCCGGGAACCGCCAACGCTACCAGCAATTAACTGTCCGGTATGCAAGCCTATGCCAAACTTAATTAAAGGTTTGCGTTCAATTCTCAGCTTCTGGTTGATTTCGTTCAGTTTTTCGTGCATGGCGATGCAAGCCGCAACTGCATTCAAAGCATCTTGTTGAATTGCTCGATCTTCTGTTTGGCAAAAAGGCACTCCAAAAACTGCCATAATTGCATCGCCGATGTATTTATCGACAACGCCGCCGTGATCCATAATACAGTCAGTCATCGCTTCTAAATAATTGTTCAGCCAGGTGAGTAAATCCCGCGCGGGCATTTTTTCGGAAATCGAAGTAAAACTGCGAATATCCATAAACAGCACAGTTGCTGTAAGTTCTTGAGGTTCGAGTTCTCCTTGTTCAAATATCTCCGCTTTGCGCTTCCAAATAAGCTGAGCAGTTTCGGGGGCGACGTGCTTTTCAAACAACCTCATTAACTGCTGTTTTTCGTATTGTTCTCGCAGTTGCAAAGCAGTTCCAGATAATATTAAAGTGCCGATGGGTGCGGCAATGGGAATCCACCAAAAATAGTAGCTAAATAATACAGCAGCGGCGGCAATCCAAACGACAGGCAAACCGAGGACGATCGCAATTCTCTCTTTAACACCTCGGTTGCACAGAACCAAAGCCGTCAGCGGCCCAATTCCCAACAATAAAAAAAATTCTAACAGTACCGGTAGCCGCTGCAGCAAGCGTCGATCGAGTAAATTGTCAATCAACGCCGCATATAAATAAACCCCAGCCGTAGTTTTGTTGAGAGGGGTAGATATCTGATCGACACCGGTAGCGACGACACCAACTAAGACTAATTTATTCGCGAAAGCATTTTCAGGAATTCTACCTTTTACAACATCAACAAAAGCGTAGGTTGGTAGATTTTTTGTTTTCCCCGGCCAGTTAATCCAGACTTTTTGGTCTTGCATATTTTCTGGCTGCGGCAGCAATACAGGATTTTGCGGGTTAGCAGCATTATACCTCTGAACCATTGCTAAACCGAAATTAGGAATAGATCCCAGAAACATTGTTGAATCGCGGCTAATGCCGTCGCTGTTGGCCTCGTGCATGATGTGTCCGACACCTGCGGCTGCTGCTTTTAAAGATGCTACTGGTTCTTCTTTGGTGGTTCTCGGGAGTACAACTTTGCCATTGGCGGCGATCGCCTCCGCTAAAATATCATCTTTCGGACTCGGATCGAGAAACAGAATGTCGAAGCCAATTGCTGTGGGGGGAGATTTTTTCAGCGCCTGCAGCAATTCGGCGTAGCGATTGCGCGGCCAAGGAAATTTACCGTATTCCTGCAAGCTTTGGGGTTCGATCGCAACTACGGCAATTCTCGAATCCCACCCTGGATTTGGCAAAATTCCCGATTCTCGAATTTCAAATAGTGTTTTGTATCCTAAATAGTCTAGGGGTTTCCACATTCCCAAGTGCAGCATTAGTACAGAAACTACGCCTGCTAAAGCACCTGTCATCCAGGGAGGATTTGTGATTATATATTGCCGGATGGCGATGGGTTGACGTTTGAAATGCTCAATCAGTTTTTTGAACTTCATGCAATTAATGTCACACTATAATTGATATCAAATCATCTCTTCATCGAAATAGTAAATTCAGGCGTTAACAGTCAACAGTTAACAGTTAACAGTTAACAGTTAACAGTTAACAGTTAACAGTTAACAGTTAACAGTTAACATCATGTATGAGTGCAACCGGAATTGATATGACATTCGAGTCCGAGGTTCGAGAAAATTTATGCTATTGAACTTTTACAATACCGCAAGGACAAAGCGCGGGTGCAAATTTTCTTTATTTTGACTGCACAGATTCACCGCTAAATGCTTCGTCTGTAAACTAAATTATCAAGCCAAGCGTCGCCGATTACTATAATAAAAAAGGTTATTAATGCGGACTGAATTCCGCACTAACAACCAATTTTTGAACTGTAAATTTACCGGACACTATTCTATTTTGCGGACTGAATTCCGCATTACTAACCTTTTTTCGATCGGTCAATTGAGTTGAAACTGGTGTCATATCTCAGATATAGCGATTATCAAGCGTGGTGAGGTATGCCCGGTTTGGCCGGCTTGGCCACGGCGGCCTATACCCTATGCCCTATCCGGGATAGTACCTCATACCAGAGCACAGAAAGGCTATATAACTCCTTACGGCTAGATTGGTTGTTTAGGGAACTACAAGGATGTAATGCCTTTCTCTAACTGAGGGAGCTCGCACTACGATGTTGAGGCGGCGGCTGGGAGGTAAAACGCCTTGGATATTGAACTTGCCGTCTCGATCGATCTTAATCGCTTCGTTGTTGACATAAACTATGTCGATCGGGTTAATTTGACCGCTGAGGCGATAGATATTGCCGCTGAGTCTGAACAAACTGCGGACTTGGAGTTCTGCTAGGCGAGGGCTTGTTGAGGTGGGCGCGGGAGGAGATTGACGGAAAATTGTCGTCGCGCTGCCGCCGTTGACAACGACTTCTGAGTCGGTGCTCCCGGATACTGCGACGGAACCTTCAATAGTTTCGACTGAGGTTTTGCCGTCGCTGACGCTGACGCCAAAGGAAGTGCCGCGGACTCCGGCCACGCCTTCGGGGGTTTCTACCCTGACAGGGGCGGTTCTGGCAGATTTTTTTTGTTCGGCAATTTGAATCGAGTTGCCGAGTCCGCTGAAGGTATTGAGGGCGGCAATTTGGTTCGGCGGGATAATTGTTGAGGTGTTGGTTGCGGGAGTTGTCGCATTTGTTTTGCTGACGGACAACCTGACTCGTCCCCGGCTGACAAAAATGGCTGTCTCTTTTTCGCCCTCTGCACTACCAGACAAATTGGATATTCTGACTGCGGTGTTTTCGGCAACTTCCACGATGCCGCCGTTGTTGTCGATCGCGATCCTGGCTGTGGAATCTGCGCCGGTGATGATTTCGTCTCCGGGAGCTTCGAGTCGATCGCCCGCGACTGCCGGCCGCCCTTTAAAGCTGACTGTACCGCGAATTTCTGTAATTTGGAGCGATCGTCCGGCTGCTGTTCCCTGAGCGTTTATGGTTGCTGCTGGGGATGGATTAGCCGCCGATTCTGCCGGATTTTTTGGATGTGTTGAGTCGCTCGGCTTTGCTGGCGGTCGAGGATCTGAGACAATTTTAGTAAAGTTTGACTGCTGTTTGAGGGATGGAGATAGCGGACTGGCGATCGCCCCGCTCCATGCCGGCAGACAGGCCAGCACAGCCAAGGACAAACTTCTCAACGGAATTTTGCTCGATCGCCAGCACGTAAAAATTTTCTTCATAATTTCAATTTTGTCATTTTGAAGTTCCTACACTTCATTTCCTTTCTTAGACTCCCTAAATCCGGCAATCGTTCCACTTTTTATTCTGTCAAACAGCAGCCAAAATAAGCTTTCTCAGCATCAACTCTTACCATTAAATCTTCTGTTTATTGTGAAGTTTTAGTAAAGTTTTACAACGTGCCAGTTTACTAAACTCCGACCTTGGGGAAATTTCATCTGCCACACTCAAAGTCTTTTATAGCAGGAGTTTTCGCCCATGTCAAGGTTCATGGATGAGTATTTATTATATATAACAAACATAAAATTTATTACTGCTAGTGAGTGCTTTTTGCCTTCGGCCGAAAGGATGAATAATTGGGTAGAAATCTTGTGATTGTGGGAGTTAATAAAAAAATATTTTTACAAACCGATAAAAAATAATGATCTGTAGCACTGCGGCTGGGTCTGGCGAGTGAAGCTTGCTGCTGTGGAACCGTGGGTCGTCGGCGATCGAGCAACTCGGACTAGAATACCGTCTTTTCGGAAAAGTTGGTCGAAATTTCGATCCAAAAATCGTCTGGAGCGATCGGTCTGCTGGTGTTGCTGTTCGATCGAGTCCGCCAAACTGTAAAATGGACGCTTGTATAGAGCTTATATAGAGCAGGAGAACAATTTCAGTGGCAATAGAAGTAGGTCAGAGAGTTAAGGTGCGCCGTCTCAGAGATCGAGTACCTGCAAATATCGTGGGCAAGATCAAGGAGAATCCCGTCGGCACAGTTGACGGATTCAGAATGGTTGACGGCAGTGGAGTAGGCGTGATTGTCAAGTTTAACGGTTTTGCGACTTGGTTTTTTGAAGATGAACTAGAACCGGTTTAGCAAAAGTCAAGCGTGAAGTTCGGCTTCCGCGGCCATGTACGAGATGTCAAGGGTGTAACGGATGCTGAGGTTCGAGGTTCGAGAGAAGAAGGAAAATTTTTTTCACACTCCGCTTTTCCCTCGCTCCCGTTCTCCCCTACTCCCGTTCTCTGACGCAGGAATTGCGGTGAAATGTTAAGTGGCAAGTTTGGGCGCGGACGTAAAAACGTGCTATATTTTTGTCCATAAAAAAACCCGCGCTGGCGGGTTTTAATTTGTTGGGAATTGGCTCTAAGTAAGAGCGGACTGGTAAGGGCTGGGCGGGTTGATAGAATTTGTCGATAATTATCAAATATCAGGCGCGAAGGAGCCCTTACAAAAAATGAAATAATACAAGTCTGGTGCTACCCGACTTGATGTTAAAGCGATCGATAAACGCGATAGTTGATCTGTGGGAAAATGTTGTCAATCTCTTCGACCTTCTCCAACCAACCGGAATCGACTTTGCCTTCTTTGACTTCATCGTACAGCTTGTGAAAGCGCATTAAGTGCGATCGAGTCCGCCGCACCGCATAGGGAACCATCGTCCCAGTCCGCATGATAAACGCCCAGTCAGAAGATTGAGCTAACAGCACTTCCCGCGCGGCCTGGTTCAAAGCCCGATACTGCAATTCGTCCTCCGGTTCCATACTTCCCAACTCAATCATCCGTTCCGCAGCTTTGTGCAAGTGCGGGTAAATCCAAGCATTGGTATCGTTGAGCCAATACTCGTGAAAACCCCGGAAACCCCAGCTAGACTGCGACGGACGGCAAACTTGCTGATTCGGATTTCCCCGCAAATAATCGGCTAAATGCGTCATCTCGTAGGTATTTTGGTCGTACCAACTCTTGCGGAACAAGTAATCTAAGAACCAAGGCCCTTCGTACCACCAGTGACCGAAAAGTTCCGCGTCGTAAGGCGATACAATAATCGGCGGGCGCTGCATGATGCCGTTGAGGTGTTCGACTTGCCGCTCGCGGTTGAAAGCAAAGTTGCTGGCGTGTTCGGCTGTTTTTTCTCGCGCCCAGTACGGATCGTATAACTGTTTGTCGCCTAAACCCAATCCGCGACCGGTGATTTTGTGATACTTAATCCCGGTGTTTTTGCGCTGGCCGTTGGGCATGATGTAGGGTTTGATGTAGTCGTATTCGGCTTCCCAACCCAAATCTTTGTAGAATTCTCGGTATTCGGCTGCGCCGGGATAGCCGACTTCGGAAGACCAAACCTGCTGCGACGATTCGTGATCTCGACCGAAGGCTGCTACTCCGCATTCGGTGAAAATTGGCGCGTAGCTACCGTAGCGGGGACGGGGGCGGGCGTAGAGAATGCCGTGACCGTCTGTGAGAAAGTAGCGGAGACCGGCATCGGCTAACATCCTCTCTAAGCCTTCGTAATAGGCGCATTCGGGCAGCCAAATACCTTTTGGTCGGCGGCCGAAGTTTTGTTCGTAGCTTTCGCAGGCTACTTGTATTTGCGCCCAAACTGCCTCGGGGTACATTTTCATCAGCGGTAAGTAGCCGTGGGTGGCCCCGCAGGTCATGATTTCGAGGTTGTTGCTGTCTTGGAATTTTTTGAAGGCTTTGACTAAATCTCGATCGCACTTTTCCCAATAATTGCGAACTTGAGAGAAGTGGGCGGCGTAATGTTCGCCTAAATATCGGAGATGACCGTTGCCACTATTGTGTTCAATTTCGAGATCCGCTAGTTCTTCGAGTTTCGCTAAGTGGTTGTCGAAGCGGTCTTGCAGCAATGGGTCGCGCAGCATCGCCACCAAGGGCGGTGTCATGCTCATGGTAATTTTAAAGTCTATGCCGTCGCGAAGCAGCCCCTCAAAGACTTGCAGCAGGGGAATGTAGGTTTCGGCGATCGCCTCAAACAGCCATTCTTCTTCTAAAACGTAGTCGCTTTCAGGGTGGCGGACAAAAGGCAGGTGGGCGTGGAGAACGAGGGCGAGGTAGCCAATAGTCATCAAAATTATGGGTTTGAAACCCCGTCCCTTCGGCAAGCTTAGGGCAAGCCTTTTAGGACGGCTTTGCATTTTTTCATTTACTACCGCCTTGGGATTGGGCAATTCGGTGTGATGAAAGTGTTGCACTTTCAACGGGACAGTTACCGCTTCAAATCTTCCAATCCTGTACGCATAGTGTTTGCTCACGATGGAGCCTACGAAAGCGGGGTAATGTTTGTGCAGACCGAGATATATGGGCTCTTTCGGTTACACGCACTGTTTCTGTTACCTAAAAACTGGTCGGGCGGGTAACGACAGGGCAGGGGACTGGCACGCATCCCAGGGTGTCTTGACCCATATATCGGCTCCTATTACTAGGGGTCTGGTCAGAATAGCTTGCTAAATTTCTCTAACAAGCCTCATGCCGTCAGGGCTGGGGTTCCTGACAACGATTTCAATGCCGTAGTTATCAGAGAATTGGGTTTAAAACCCCGTCATAAGCTTGACTGCTTTATATTTACTGGTATTGAACCTGCCACTAAATATGTTAAGGTAGTGAAATGCTAACCATGAATTACCGCTATCGAATCTATCCCAGCATCACTCAAGAGCAGTCGCTCAAAGAGTGGATGGATGTTTGTCGCGTCGCCTATAACTATGGGCTGCGCGAAATTAAGGATTGGTGCAATAGCCGGAAGTGCATGGTTGACAGATGCTCTATCAGTCATGAGTATATCATGGCTGCTGACAGTCCTTTTCCTAGCGAAGTGAATCAGCTTAATGCTTTGCCAAACGCTAAAAAGGTGTTTCCCCGATTGGGCGAAGTACCAAGCCAAGTCTTGCAGCAAGCTATTAAACAACTGCATCGAGCCTGGGATGGGTTTCAAAAAGTTGGGCATGGATTCCCCAGATTCAAAAAATTTGGACAATTCCAGTCTTTGTTGTTCCCCCAATTTAAACAGAATCCAGTGCAGGGGGTACATATTGCCTTGCCAAAGGTGGGCCCCATTCCAATTAAATTGCATCGCCCAATCCCCAGCGGATTTGTGGTCAAGCAGGTTCGGATCATCAACAAGGCTGATATTTGGTACGCTAGTATCAATATCCAATGCGATGTTAGTGTTCCCGACCCTATGCCTCACGGCCACCCAATTGGGGTAGATGTTGGGCTCGAAAAGTTTTTGGCAACTAGCGACGGAGTTCTTGTAAAGTCGCCTAAGTTCTTGAAAGTGATGCAAGGCAAGCTGAAATTGCTGCAACGCAGACTTGATAGAAAAAAGAAGCGTTCTAAGAATTACGAGAAACAACGGATTAAAGTTGCTAGAATTTACCACACAATTGATAATACCCGCAAGGATTTTCACTTCAAGCAATCTCACACCCTTTGCGACGCTGGTGATATGGTCTTCATGGAAGACTTGGATTACCGAATTCTCGCCAAAGGGATGCTTGGCAAACAGATGCTGGCGGAGGGTTTTGGGCAATTCCGAGCTATCACCAAGTACGTGTGTTGGAAGCGTGGTAAGTTCTTTGGGGAAGTTAACGCCAGAGGAACTTCTCAAGAGTGTCCTGAGTGTGGTGCAAGAGTTAAAAAAGACTTGAGTGTTAGAGTACATCATTGTCCTGAATGTGGATTCATTGCCGATAGAGATGTGGCTAGTGGTCAAGCGATCAGAAATAGAGGAATAGAATCAATTAGTACGGCGGGACACGTCGGAATCCAAAACGCCTATGCAGACGGTTTGCCGGGGACTGAGATACCTCAGTCTAGGTCAAAGTCGAAAACCCGTAAGGGAACAACTAGGAAATCTTTGAAGTGATTCAAAGAAGCTCCGTGCCTTGACAGTCGGAGTCATGTCACTAACTGACGCCAGTAGTTAGGGACAGCTTTAAAATATTTTAAGATTTTAAGCTGAAATGGGACGCACAAAATGCCGTGTTTTTTTAATGACCTTTTTCCAAGAAACTCAATGTCAGCAAATCTTGAGTTTCGGCTTGCTGTCGGATCAGAATTGCTGCTGTTTGAGAATCTACTGGCTTGGAAAAAAAGAATCCTTGGGCGAACTCGCATTTTAATCCTTTGAGTATAGATAGTTGCGAGGCTTCTTCGACTCCTTCGGCTACCACATCCATGCCCAAATTGTGCGACAAAGTAACGATCGACCGCACAATCTCTGTCGGGTCAATACTTCCTTTGCTTAGGTCGAACTCGCCTCCCATTCTGCTGACAAAAGATCGGTCTATTTTTAAGGTATTGGTGGGGAAGCGGTGCAGGTAGGACAGGGATGAATAGCCGGTGCCGAAGTCGTCGATGCAAAGGTGTATGTTTCTGGCTCTAAGCTGCACCAGCATTGCTGTTACCGAGTCGGAATTTTCTATGAGTACGCTTTCGGTAATTTCTAGTTTTAAACTGCTACCGTCGAGGTGACTTTCTTCGAGAACTAGATCGATATATTCGATTAAATCTGGCTGAGAAAACTGTTTGACTGAAAGGTTGACGTTGACGCTTAAGGGCGGGTTGTTTGGAAATAGTTGCTGCCACTGGCGGATTTGCTGGCAAGCTGTGCGTAGCACCCAACGGCCGAGGGCTACGATTAATCCGGTTTCTTCGGCGATGGGAATAAATTCCACTGGGGAAATTAAGCCGCGTTCTGGATGCTGCCAGCGCACTAGGGCCTCGAAACCGTTAATTGTGTTATTGGCGATGCTGACGATCGGCTGATAGTGAATGATAAACTGGGGGGCTGCGGATAAGGGAGCTAAGCCCGATCGCGCGCATGGAGTACATTCTTGTTCTATGGCTTGGTCTCTAATTGATTCGATCGCCCGCCGCAAGTCATTTTCTAGCTGCAACAGTCGCAAAGCGTGGGCGTGCATGGAACTGTTAAAAACTTCGTGTCGGGCTCGGCCGAGTTTTTTGGCGCGGTACATGGCGGTGTCGGCGTCGCGCAGCAGGTTTGTCGTTTCCAGGTCTTCATCAGAACTCAAAGCAATGCCGATGCTAGCGGTGATAAATACTTCGTGTCCGTCTAGCAAAATCGGAGAGGTAATTTGCTGTTGCAGGCGGTTGACAATGCTACTGGCTTCATTTACGCCGTCGATATCTTCCAGCAAAAGCACGAATTCGTCTCCCCCGATGCGGGCTACTGTATCTCCGGGCCTGAGACAAGCTTCTAGACGGCGGGCGATCGCCACTAGCAGTAGATCGCCGATGGCGTGGCCGAGGGAATCGTTGACTACTTTAAATCGGTCTAAATCGAGAAACAGCACGGCAAACAAGTAGTCTGTACGCCTTTTTGCCAGCCTCACAGAGTGTTCTAGCCGATCGATAAATAGCGATCGGTTGGGCAATCCGGTGAGGGCGTCATGAAAAGCATCGTGCAGCAGTTGTTCTTCGGCGAGTTTGCGCTGAGTGATGTCGTGACAGTTGATCACGATTCCCTTGACAGCAGGATCGTGCAGCAAGTTGGTGGCTACAGCTTCTATATAACACCAAGAACCGTTGCGGTGGCGGACTCGATACTCAACTGGGGACTGGCTTCTTTTGGGGTTTTGAAGGGCTTTCTGGAGGGTTTGGGCGATCGTGGCGCAGTCGTCTGGGTGAACTGTCCCTAGGGCGCAGCGCCCGATCGCCTTATGGGGCGCGTATCCTAAAATTCGCTTCACCGAAGGGCTGATGTAGCGAAAGATTCCCTCGCCGTCAAGAATAATCGTGATGTCTGTAGCGTTTTCAATCAGCGATCGAAATCGCTGTTCGCTTTGCCGCAGCGCTGATTCGGCAAATTTCCGATCGCTGATATCGAGGGCTACTCCGTCTATAACTACGTCGCCGTTTTTGTTATGAGAAAATCTGGCGCTATCTTGCACCCACTTGGTTTCGCCGGATTTCAAGACAATCCGGTACTGGCGATCGCAGTGCTCTAGATTGTCACACGATGTTGTTACGCTGCTGTCAAACAAGGTTTTGTCGTCTGGATGAATGATTTCGGTCAATAGTTGCGGGCGCGCCATGACTTCTGCACGATCGAAGCCAGTAAGTTCGCGCACCCCTGGACTGATGTAGGGCATCGACATCTTGCCGTCTGGATGCAGCACGGCGCGGTAGACTGAGCCGGGAATGTTGGCTGCCATCGTGGCTAGTTGCTGCTGAATGCCGCGGACTTCTGCTTCGGCGCGCTTGCGTTCTGCTAGTTCGGTTTGGGCCGTTTGGTAGAGTTCGGCTTGATGGATCGCGATCGCGCACTGATCGGCGATGGCTTTGACTAGGGACAGTTCTTCGGCGTTCCAAGAGCGCGGTCGATCGCACTGATAGAGGCCAATTCCTCCCAAAAATGACTGCTGGTAGAGCAGTGGAGCGATCGCGACGGCGCGAAACCCTACAAACTCTGCTGATGCTTGCAGGGACTGGCACAGGGTCGATAACTCGTCCAAGGCCACGGTTTCCCCGGCTGTGAGCCGCCAGCGGTAGTGCTCGGCAAATTCGCAATGTATCCCGACCAACCGTTCTCTGCCGGCTGCTTTGCTGATGTAGCGAACTCTGATGTCACCTTCGGCATCTGGTTGCAATATTGTGCAGGCGCTGATTTCGAGTGCTTCGTGCAGTTGATCTGCGGTGGTTTGCAGCACTTCGTCGAGTACGAGGGTGAAGCGCATGGCTTGAACGATGCGGTTGACGATCGCCTCGCGAGTCGCTTGACGCTGAATTTGGGCGATCGCCTCTTGCTGCTGGCGGCGCATTTTGTATTCTTGGAGCGATCGTTCTAATACTGTTGGCAACCTAAACAGCCGCCCTTTTAATACATAATCGGTCATACCGGCTTTGATGCACTCAACCGCCGCTTCTTCTCCCAAACTTCCCGTTACTAAAATAAATGGTATGTCTTGCCCCAATTCCTGCATCAACTTCAACACTTCTAAACCGTTGAATTCCGGGAGGCGGTAATCTGACAGCACAGCATCGTAATTGCTATTTTGGAGCATTTGTCTGCACTCTGCTGCTGTTTCTGCTGTGTCGCAATTAAAATTAACTCCACCCGCTTCTAAGGCTACTTCTATTAATTCTATATCTTCTGCCATGTCTTCTATTATCAACAATTTTAATGTTGATTCGGCTACCATTTTTAGTAAAGAATCGGTCGAATTTCTATTTAACATACAGTTTTTCGGAATCTTTAAATGGTGTTTTTTTTGCTATCTATCATTTCTAAATTTTACTTTCATTGAGCTTTATAAATTTTTAAGTTATTTTTGGGACGATTTATTATCTATTCTCAAGACCTTGATTTCGCACCTGCCACTGAGGGATTGCCGAACCGACTGTGACTTATTAAACTGCATGATAGTTTTCAATTCAGAATTAAAAACTACTATAGCCTTTCTCAAAAAAGTGAGATATGCCCTATGTCCGGTTTGCCCGGTTTGGCCGGTTTGGCCTATGCCGGATAGTACCTCCTATGAAAGCTCGAAAGGCGATATCCCGATCGCTCAGGAATCTAGATTAGCATTTGAGATTGTCGGCCCTAGTTTAAAGTAAAACGTGGATCCTTGACTGGGTACGCTTTGAACCCAAATCGTGCCACCGTGGCGGTGAATAATCCGCTGGACGATCGCCAAACCTATGCCAGTACCTTCAAATTCTCTCTGGGAGTGCAGCCGCTGAAAGGCTCCAAACAGCCGATCGGCATATTCCATCGAAAAACCTACCCCGTTATCCTTGACAAAAATAGTTCCGTCAGGTAAAGCATCAATCACTATTATAGCCGGAGTGCGTCCGCGACTGAACTTGACAGCGTTGTCGATCAAGTTGCTGAACACCTGTTGCAGCAAGGTGGGATCTCCCATCACCCCCGGCAAATCTCCCACGGTAAATTCAACTTTGCTGTCGGGATTTTCGGCGGGATCTATCGCAGTTCGGGGTTTACTCAATTTAATCGCAGTTTGCACCAACCGGGCAAGATCGATCGGAATTTTGATTAAATCAGTCCGCCCCACCCGCGAAAGAGCCAGCAAACCATCAATCAACAAGCTCATTTTTTGGCTGCTGTCCTCAATTATTTCGATGTAATGAACAATTTTAGGATCGTTCAAAACCTCAGTTGATATTAAGCGCTGTTTCAAAGCATTAACAAAACCTGAAATGTGGCGCAAAGGAGCGCGGAGGTCGTGGGAAACCGAGTAGCCAAAAGATTCTAATTCTTGATTGGCAACCTCTAATTGCTCCGTGCGTTCCGACAAAGCTTGTTTCGTCTGGATCAACTCAGTGACATTGCGAGCCGTGCCAATTAAAGCATAAACTTCGCCGTCGAGATTTCTGAGAGGAATTTTAAAAGTGTCGAAATAAACAGCATCACCAGCCACCAAAAAATTTTCCTGAAAATGAATCGTCTGCCCCGATACAAATACTTGCATATTTTCCAAGTAAAATTGTTCTGCAAGTTGGCTTGGATAGCATTCATAAATAGTTTTGCCCTGCATCTCTTGCCTGCTGTCGAATCCGCAAAATTCGACAAAAGGCCAGTTGACAAAAGAGAAGCGCATATTCTCACGTTCTACCACAAAAATAAGATCGGGTAAAGAATCAAAAAAAGTCTCTAATTCGGCTGTACGCAGGGCTACTTGAGCTTCTAAAGTTTCGTTGAGCTGCTGGAGTTCGGCTTCGGCTCGCTTGCGGTCGCTGATATCTTGACCGATACCGATCGACCTGCCGTCGGAGAGGCGAACATTTGCCCAAGTAGTGTCGATAATTCGCCCGTCTCTAACTTTCGTTTGGAAGTCGCCCCACTTCTGGGTTGCTGCTTGAATGAAGTCAAAAACGTATTTGCGGTATTTCGGCTCAGGATAAAATTCTGCCAACATATCGCGGTTTTTGGTTTCTGCAAAACTCCAGCCGAGCACTTGTTCCCAGTGGCGGTTTACCCAAGTTAATTCGCCCTGGGAATCTAAGAATGCCAGCATGACTGGAACGTTCTCGAAGATTGTTTGCAGCAATTCGTTTTGCTGTTTTAAAGATTCTTCAGCTTGTTTGCGATCGGTAATGTCGAGTACGGAACCGATTACTTGCTTCATTTTTCCCTCGGGAGTTTCTTTGAAGATAGTCGATCGATCGTGAACCCAGCGCCATTCTCCATTTTTGTGTTTTATCCTGTAGTCGATGTCATCGGTTTCGTGGGGGTTGGTGCTGTTTTCCAGCCGCTGCATACCTACAATTAACTTGGGCAGATCGTCGGGGTGAACTAAGCTAGAGATTGCTTCTGTACCCAGGTCTTGCAATTCTTGGGGACTGTAGCCCAGCATCGCTGTGACTGCCGCATTTGCATAGATATTTTGGTGTGCCTCTGTGTCGTAAATGTACAGGAAGTTGGGAATAGTTTTAATGATGCTTTCTAAAAGTTCTTGCTGTTTTTGCAGTTCTAATTCGGCTTGTTTGCGCTCGGTCACGTCCAGCACAAAACTCACTCCTAATTCCTGCGAACCTTCTAACAATGCAGAGCCTAGCAGCACCGGAACGCGGCTACCGTCGGCTCGGATGTATTCTTTTTCAAAAGGGGTATTTGTGTTGTTAGCTAACACTTCTGCAAGTTTTTCTTCATCGAGGCTGCGGCACTCTGGCGGTGTCATTGTTTGCCATCCAATTTTTTTGGAAAATAAATCGTCTCGCGTGTACCCTACCAGGTTTAAAAAAGCCTGATTCGCATCGGTGATCTCGCCGTTAATGTTCCAAAATATTATGCCGATCATGTTAGAATCAACTACGCGCCTAAATCGAGCTTCGCTTTGGCGCAACTGGGCTTCGACTTGTTTGATTTCTGTGATGTCGCGGGCGATCGCCAAAACAGTTTCTACTGAATTGTCCTCAGCAAATTCTGGAATGATTCGACACTGATAGTATGTTGTCCCGTCGGAAGTGGGAAAATTAAATTCGATAGTTTCTTGTTTGCCGACGCGGAAAACTTTGATACAGGCTTCGTCCCACAGGTTGCAAATATCGGGGGAAATTCCTAATTCTTTGTTACTTTTGCCGATAAATTCTGAGGGGGATTTGGCGGTGGCTCGTTCAATTTCTTGGTTGACATAAAGGTGGCGCAGTTGTCGGTCGAACCGCGCTATGATATCGGTAGAATTTTCGGCAAGCGTGCTAAATTCCTGTTCGCGCTGGTGAAGTTCTTCTTGAGTGCGGTGTTGTTCGGTTATGTCTCTAGCAAAAGAGAGACTTGAAACTAATGTTCCCGATTCATCAATGAGTGCAGAATTGTACCATTCGCAGTAAATTACCGAGCCATCTTTGGTATGGTTGCGGTTGCGGCAAACGGTGCGGGGTTCTTTGTTCTGTAACAGTTGATTTGTGACCGCGGACACCAGATCGAAGTCTTCTGGATAAACTATTGACCATTCGTGCCAATATTTGCCGATTACTTCTGCTGCACTCCAGCCAAATATTTGTTCGGCCACTGGCGACCACCGCACTACCCGACCTTCCCTGTCCCACTCTATAACTGCTAATGGCGAGTTTTCTAAGTGAAATTCCCGCCGCGAGTTGGCTTCTTTTATTTTAGTTTGAAGTTGCTGGCGCAGTTGCTTGGCTTTGGCAAATCGCTCGCGGATATTCTGTGCGTTTGCTTGGTCGGCTTTGGCTATCTGAGCAATAGTTTCTGCTGTTTGTTTTTCGAGTTCGTCCCAAGCGATTTTGAGGGCAGATTCTGCCTGTTCTAGCTCACTGATGCTGTTCTGAAACTGTGCGGTACTTTCTACAGGAATTTCAGGCATAGTTTTGATTTTTAGGCAAGTGTTTGTTTGAAAAAGTTAATATAGTTGAAAAATTAAAACCTAAAAATAGACAATTGCTGGTTAAATTATACATTTAAAATCTTTGATTGGTGCGCGGAGTCGGCGATTGGAGGCGGGAGGCTCTATGGCTTTTCTCAAAAAGTTGAGAAGTCAGTGGATTGAGGGATTGAGGGATTGAGGGATTGAGGGATTGAGGGATTGAGGGATTGGGGAATCTATTGATTTTAGATTTTAGATTTTAGATACTTCGGCTTCGCTGGCTCACAAGTTTTAGATTGGGGAATTGGGGAATTGGGGGATTGGGGG
>NZ_CAWPRX010000202.1:0-166184 GCF_963890365.1 Tychonema sp. LEGE 07196
GTTCGGGGGTGATTGGGGTGGTCACGACGGGGCTAATTTTGGGCAATTTTGGTTCTCGCATCGGGATGAATCCTCGCACTCGGATTATTGTGAGTGAGTTTTGGGAATTTTTAGCTTTTTTTGTAAATTCGATTGTGTTTTTGCTGATTGGCGATCAGATTCGGTTTGGGAGTTTGGGCGAAAATTTGGATGCGATCGCGGTGACGATTGTGGCGGTGATTGTAACGCGGGCGATCGCCATTTACGGACTGGGAAGTCTCAGCAACCGTTTTGCCGCATCCGCCATTCCGCTGCAGGAGCAAACGGTGCTGTGGTGGGGAGGGCTGCGGGGTGCGGTGTCGGTGGCTTTGGCTTTGAGCGTACCTGAAGGTTTACCGGGCCGGGAGGTGGTGATTGCGACGGTTTTTGGGACGGTGTTGTTTACTTTATTGGTGCAGGGACTGACTATTCAGCCTGTTCTGCAAAAACTGGATCTGCTGGGGGATGGGCCGATGCGCGGGGAGTATTTGGAGGCGATCGCCCGTCGGGCCGCTTTGGGTAGGGTGTTGCAACGGTTGGCTGAGATGGAGGATCGGCCGGGGGTCGATCGGGAGTTTTATGAGTATCAAGAATCCCTGGTTAAGGGGGAGTTAATGAGGATTGAGGCGGAGGTCGATCGGCTTCAAGATGAATATCCCGATCTCAGCACGTTTATTGCTGAGCAAATTCGAGGTGAGTTGCTGGCGATCGAGGCTGACACCTATGCTGAGTTTGTGCGATCGGGTCGCTTAAATCAAGAACTGTCTCTCTTTTTGGGAGTTGAGAATATAGGGGAGTAACTATAGCCTTTCTCGCACCATTTGTGAGTTTCTTACTCCCTCCCCTCAATAAGGGGATGGTTGGAGTGGGGTAAAAAACTTTACTACTGGTGCAAGGATCGCTATATAGCAATCCTAAATCATATCATTTCCGGTTACACTCCTTATGATGTTGACTGTTGACTGTTGACTGTTGGCGGTACGACTCGATTTTATTATTCCGATGCAACCGGAAACGATATGAGGTGCGAATTTCAAAGGTGGTACCCGCCACGCGATCGATCCACCGAATCAATCGGGAGCATCTGGAATCCTCAAGCCCCCGAATTTATCCGTGGGGTCGCCTCCAAAATCTCAAAATCTCAAATCTAAAATCGAATCACATCCACCCATCGCTAAAACGAGGGATTCCTAAGACTCACAACTTAGGTTTCTGTTTCCTTCCCTAAGCGAGTTGGTAGTTGTCTGAGAGAATGTATTGTCAATATATATACGATCGCACTTTAAACACAACTCTAATTTATATTTCGTATAGGAAATTCAAATATAACTTGCGTGGTGAAGGTGTTACCTTCCTAAACCTCTAACCCACATTGCGCAGGTCTTAACATTAATAGTTGGAAATTTTTATACAAAGAATAGCTGTAATCCTTTCTAGGCAAGCATTTTGACAATATATATAAATATGAACATTTGTTAACAAGTGTTTATGCGTTATCAATAATAGCTGTTAATTATCGATAATATTTTGAGGTTAAATTCCTAGGATGACGTTTTCTCCTAAAAATACTTTTGACCTGTTAAGAAGCGCGGAATGTGGCTCTAATCATAGTATTATCATCTGGAAGGAAGCGATCTCATTTGTTAAAGTCAATGGAACTTTTAACTCTATTGCCCACAAAGTTCCTATCCGACCATGACAAGGCAGTAATCTCCTAACCCCATAAAAGGCAATTGTTGCCTCGTGGATTCTGTGGAAGCCAGCTACCCAGAATTCGAGGTTTTGCTTGCCTGCCGTCCTGACCCCTAAGTTCCGATCGAGGAGAAATTACAACGTGGATTTTTTGTCCGAATTCTTGACGCGCTTCATAGCGCAATTACAGTCCCCGACACTCGGTTTTCTAATTGGTGGCATGATAGTTGCCTCCCTCGGTAGCCAACTAGCAATTCCAGATCCGGTCTATCAGTTCATCGTCTTCATGCTGCTGATGAAAGTCGGCCTGACCGGTGGCCAGGCGATCCGCAACTCCAATCCAGCGGAGATACTGTTGCCCGCGTTGTTCGCCGTGGCAATAGGGATCCTTATCGTGTTCATCGGGCGCTACACGTTGGCAAAGCTGCCGAACGTCAAAGTCGTGGATGCCATTGCGACCGCAGGGTTGTTCGGTGCCGTGAGTGGCTCTACCCTCGCCGCCGCCCTGACGCTACTGGAAGAGCAAAGCATCCCATACGAGCCCTGGGCCGCCGCACTCTATCCATTCATGGACATCCCAGCCCTCGTGACTGCGATCGTCTTGGCCAGCGTTTATACCAGAAAGCAGGAGTCTCTCATCAACAGGGAACGCACGATCGCAGGCTATGCCCCCAGCGAGCAGCTCGATACCGCAGACCATCGGGTCAAGATCTGGCCCATCGTGAAGGAAAGTCTCCAGGGTTCTGCCCTAACGGCACTGCTGCTCGGCCTGGCTCTAGGCCTGCTAACCCAGCCGGCAAGTGTCTATAAAACCTTCTACGATCCCCTCTTCCGCGGCCTGCTTTCGGTACTGATGCTGATCATGGGTATGGAGGCCGCCGCAAGGCTTGCCGAGCTCCGCAAGGTGGCCCAGTGGTTCGCCGTATATGCCTTTGTGGCACCGCTGCTGCATGGGTTCATCGCCTTCGGTCTCGGCTGGATTGCCCACGTCACCACGGGATTCAGCCCTGGCGGCGTTGTGATTCTGGCCGTCATCGCCGCCTCTAGTTCAGACATCTCAGGGCCGCCCACTTTGCGAGCCGGTATCCCGTCGGCCAATCCCTCCGCCTACATCGGCGCGTCCACAGCCGTCGGCACGCCGGTTGCCATTGCCTTGGGAATACCGATCTACATCGGGCTTGCCCAGGCGCTGATGGGCAACTGATCTCAGACGGGTCGCGGTCTGTCGGCGACCCACGCGGCAGCTATAATATCAGGGCGATAGCACGCGGTGCTGCCGTTTTCCTGAGTTTCTATATAGTTCAATCAATACACACATCAAGAGGTAACCCACATGGCTAAGCCAGCAAGCAAGCTTGTCATCGTCACGGAAAAGTTGTTGCTCAAAAAGATCGGTAAGATCATCGACGATGCCGGGGCGACCGGTTATACGGTGGTGGACGCTGGAGGTAAAGGCAGTCGCAACGTGCGCTCGTCGGGACATCCCACCGTTTCCGATACCTACTCGAATATAAAGTTCGAGGTGCTCACCGACAGTCGGGATATGGCCGTGAAGATTGCGGATGAGGTCGCAGCGAAGTTTTTCGCCGATTATTCGGGCCTCGCCTATATCTGTAACGCGGAGGTACTGAGCGCGCACAAGTTCTGTGGGCCAGAGGGCTGTTGAATCGAAATACGATCGCCAAAGCAAATCTCACTGAACCGCCTATTCAACCTAGGTTTTAGCCATTCTGAACCGATTGAACCAGTAACCGAAGATTGGGACGGTACAGGCGATATCTTTCCCGCTCTGACCGCTGGGCTGGTTCAGGGCATCCGGTCGGGGTTGTCTAACAATCAGATAATTACTGAGCTGCTACAGACTCCTAAAGGCGGCTCTAAAAAATATAGGCATTGTGAGTCAGAAACATGATGATTAGAGAAAAAAAATTCTGTGATTGTGTCCAAATAAAATAAGTTTTTGAACCACTGGCAACGGTGGTTTTTTATTGAAATCAACCCCAAAGTAAAGGCACATCATAGAGTGGGAATTTGCCATCCTTGGAAATCACTGTTAACCCTTCACAGAAAGCCTGAAAATTTAACATTTTGTCAAAAGGGTCTTGATGCTGATTTGGTAAAATACTGAGGTTAAAAATATGAGCAGCGCAACACCATATCGGGTTAATGTCACTTCGATGTGGTTCTGAATATCGGTTAATAGTTCCAACAGGCGATCGCCTAACTGATTAACATCAAACGTTTTCTTTAACATTTCACTCTAACCTAAACATTCAATCGCCCTCGCTCGAATCTAGCACAAAGACAATTCTCGATTGAGGGGCGATCGCCTCTAGCATCTGAAGCTTTGTTTAAGAGTGTTAAGGAATGTTCAGCATAAATAAATCAGCAGCGTCAGCATTAAGTTTGATGAGAGTTCAAACAGTTATAATGCAAAAAGAACGTAAATATCAAGAACCAAGATGTCCTTGCAGTGTATGCTTTGGAAGCACTAGCGCGCCGTTTCTCGCTTAGATGCTTGCATTTAATGGGTTCGATCTGCCAATGTCCAGTTTGTAATCTATTAGAAGCACAGCGATCGCCCGATATTAGCAGTCATGTTGTGAAATTGGTAAAATATGTTAAATCGCCGGAAATCTTCATTTGTTCGTTACCAAATACTGGGAATCATCACAGCCTTAGCGCTGAGCTTAGTTTTACAGGCTGTACCCGTTCAAGCAGCGAGGACGGCGACATCTGTTGTGGTAGATGGTCGTCCAATTTTTAGCGTCAGCGATGCTGACTCATTGACGGGCGCCGAACGAGCCGATTTGCTCAATTTGCGACTCAAACAAATTGAGCAATCTCAAGAAACCGTTCGAGTCACAACAGAAGTTCGCGATCGGTACCCCACCATTCTGGTTAATGGCAAATACTTGCTGACAGTCACTCAATCCGATGTGCAAGAAAATCGCACGCCCGCCGAACAAGCTAATTTTTGGGCCCAACAACTCCGTCAAGCTTTGCAGCAAGCTCAAAATGAAAAAAGCGACGGATTCATGAAAAATATGCTGGTGCTGGCAGCGGCGACTGTCGGGCTGGCGATCGCCCTCAACAAAGCATTGGGATGGCTGTGGCGATTGGCCCGACAAGCTGCAATCCAGCGATTTGTCGAACCGTCAAACGAAGAAGTTGGAGTTAACGATTCGCCCAAAGCTCTGAACTTATTATTTAACTTAACTCTGTTTTTCGCAAGGGCTGCGCTTTGGATTGTCACCGCCCTTTACATTACCAATCTGTTTCCGGTAACTCGGATTTGGAGTTACACCCTAACCAGCAGTTTAGTCAGCACTTTCACATCTAAAGCCCTGTCTGTAGGACGCAACAATTACTCAGTCACCGATCTGCTAATTCTAGCTGCTCTAATCCTGGGATGGGTTGTCCTTAGCGGCGTTATTTCTAAATTATTTAAACTGCGAATTTTAGAAGTCACCCGCATCAGTCGAGGCAGTCAAGAAGCCGTTGCTGTTATCGCCAAATATTTGCTGGTTGTTGTAGGAACGATCGTTCTCATGCAAATATGGGGAATTGACCTGAGTTCTCTAACAATTATCTTTAGTGCATTAGGAGTTGGTATCGGTTTTGGATTTCAGGATATCGCTAAAAACTTTGGTAGCGGTCTCATTTTGCTCTTTGAACGTCCGATTCGGGTAGGCGACTTTGTGAATGTCGGTAAAATTGAAGGCACTGTGATCCGTATTGGCGCTCGCAGTACAGTGCTTCGCAACCTAGATCAAGTTTCGATTATTTTACCCAATTCCCGTTTCTTAGAGGATGATGTAACTAACTGGAACTATGAGAATTCTGTGTCGCGAATCAGAATTCCAGTTGGTGTTGCCTACGGCTGTGATATCAATCAAGTTAAGGAGGCATTGCTAAAAGCTGGTAGGGGACATTCTGATGTCTTGAAGACTCCAGAACCGATTGTTTTTTTCTTGGGTTTTGGTGAGAGTTCCTTGAATTTTGAGCTGCGGGTTTGGATTGTTGAACCCATCGCACAGTATCGCGTCAAGAGTGATTTATTTTTCCGTATTGAAGAACTGTTTCGAGAGCGCGAAATCGAAATTCCGTTTCCTCAACGAGATTTGCACGTGCGATCTGGGAGCATTCCTTTGGCTTTGTCACCGGAACTAGAGGCAACCTTACGCAAAACTTTACTCAAGTCGGAAAATAACTCAGTTGCCCCTAAATAACTTAAACTAAATTCTTCCTGCTTGCTTCTTTTTTCTTCCTAATGACTAATGACTAATGACTAGGTTCGCGAGTTTTTAAGCTCGCACTAATGACGACTGTCAATTGTCAACGGGTGCATCTCACTTTGGCGAGTATGCCCAAAAAGGGTTAAAATGAAAAAGCTAGTAAAATTGCCAAATAAAGATGAGGTAAAGAAAATGACACCCTCAGACCAAGAACAGCTAAAAGCCTACTTAAAAGCGGCCGCAGAAATTCTTTACAAAAATACAGATCCAACCGAGTTAAAAAGTTTTGACAGTATCGAAAAATCTCTTCGTCAAAAAATGTTAGAAGAAGTTGGTCCAGAACTAGGTAGCTTTTTTTTTCAGCAGCATCAGGAATTGAAACAGGAAAACCCCGAAAAATAAAATCAATAGTCGGTTCGCTCGAAATTACAGATAATCAGGCGAAATATTTTGGATTGAAAGCTTAGAGTCAATTCAGTCCACTGATGGAAAAATGCTGTCTTTTAATCAGTGCCAACGAATCTTATCAAATGGCAGAAAAAGATTTAGAGATTTTCACTGGTATCAAAATCTCTCACAGTACATTACATAGATTAGTCAAGGGACAAGAATTTGAAGTACCTATATCTAAACAAGGAGTCCAAGAAATTACATTAGATGGCGGAAAAGTCAGACTACGCAACGAATCTAAAGGCGAAGGGTGTTACTGGAAAGACTATAAAGCCGTTTGTTTCGATAATGTTTATTCGGGAGCATTATTTCAAAATAATCAAGATTTAATTGATTGGACTAACAGCCAAAAATTGCTACATCCTATGTATTGTTTGGGAGATGGTCATGCCGGAATTTGGAAGATATTTCAAGAAATCGGAGATGTCGAACAAAGACAAGAAATTTTAGATTGGTATCATCTAAAAGAAAATCTTTACAAGATAGGAGGCTCACTAAAACGTTTAAAGCTAGCAGAAAATATGTTGTGGCAAGGCAAAATAGATGAAGTCATTAATCTATTTAAAGAAATGAAAAAAAAAGCAGTTAAAACATTTTGTAACTATTTAGAAACCCATCGTTGTCGAATAGTCAACTACCAATACTATAAAGAAGAATCCATAAGTTCGATTGGTTCTGGAACAGTTGAATCAATTATTAAACGAATTGGATTCAGGGTCAAAATATCAGGAGCGCAATGGAATATTGAGAGTGTTCCCTCTATCCTTTCTCTTCGCTGTGCTTACCTCAACGGTCAACTTTCAATTTGATGTATTTGCCAAAGTGAGATGCACCCATTGTCAACTGTCAACTATTTATTATAATACAGTTGGTTTGATCGTGACAACAACCATTAATGTGCTATTTATGTTCACACAACTGCCTTTAAATTATGCCGATCGTTTTTTGCAAGTTATCCTAATTTTTCTAGCTGGAGGAATTGGGGGATTAGCTGGACTGGTAGTGTTCCCAACCTTGAGATTGATATTAGCTTTATTTGCACCAAGCTTATTGAAAAAGAATTATATTGGTGTATTGCTTGCCTCTCAAAATCTAATTTTAATTTTATTAACTCTGTCGGCGATGGAAGTCATGTTAGTTTTAATTCCTCACACTAAATGGCTAAAATTGATGGAGTTTGGTTTGAGTGCGGGCATCACTTGCTCTGCCGGTTGGCTAGTGTCAAGTTTATTTCGAGAAGTTTTTAATAGCACAATTTTAGGCGCAACCTTTGACTCCAACCCGAAAGTAAGAGGCGAGTCTATCTTTTTAATTCGCTATCTGGGAGACTTTGCGATCGCTGTAATAATAATTTTAGTCTTTTGCATTAGCCATAATATCAATGTTGGAGGCATACTTGCTAGCTTGGGGATTGGAGGTGTTGCTATTGCCTTTGCTGCTCAGAAGACGTTAGAACAATTTTTAGGAGGAATTGTATTAACTCTCGATCGTCCTTTTCAAGTTGGAGACTATATTGGTTTATCCGACGGCCCTATGGGAAAACAAGGCACTTTCGGACGAGTCGAAAGTATTGGTTTAAGGTCAACAAAAATTCGTACCTCTGGTAAAGGTACCCTCACAGTTATTCCTAATAATTCGCTGACAGAAGTTACCATAGAGAACTATACCAGCGCCAAGAAAGTCATGTCGATTATGATGCTAGAGTTTCCCGAACAGGTATCTGCTCAGGATGAAGCACTAATCCGTCAAACTGTGATGGAAAGCACGATGGACATTTTTGGTTTAGACTGGCGCAGCACGGAGGTTTCCTTCAGTAACAACCAAGCCCAAATTTCTTTTTTCATTTTGGGTTCTAATGAATTATCTATGGACTTGAGGCGGCAATTGCTGGATCTAGCTACCCAACAAATTACCAAACAACTCCCAAAACATAATATTTCTTTCACCATTAACCAACCAACGATTTATGTGGATGCTCCAATTCCTATTTAAACGACCAATGAAGCTGATATTCTTATTTGTAATGGCTTTGGTTTTGGCGACTTTTCCGATGAGTTTTGCTCTAAGTGTTGACGGTCCTCATTCTCCTGTAGTAGTTGATGGCATTCCGCTGTTTTATTTACAACCTGTAGATCGATCTTCAGCATTAGATCGTACCGAATTTGCCAATAAATTACTGGCTGATGCGATTTCTAATGAGAAAGTCATAAATTTTGATGTGCGTAACGATCCTAATACAAGCGCTACTTCAATTTCTTTAAACAAGAATTACTTGTTGACAGTTACCGCTAACGATGTGTTACCAAACTTTTCTTTATCTCAACAAGCTAAACAATGGGAAGATATTCTAGAAAGGGCAGTCGCCAAGGCTAAAAAAGAACGAACTTCACAATACATTGTGGAGAGAAGTTTGTGGGTTTTAATTGGCATAGGAATTATTATAGTATTGCGGTTTTTATTGGTAATTGTCGCCAAAATAGCTAAGTGGGAAACTGGTGGTTTTACCAAGGTTTTTTTTAGTTTTGCCTGGTTAGCGATTGTCCTAGTGTGTGCGGAATGGTTCCCGGTATTGCGAAGTATTCGTTATCAGATTTTTTCCCCATTTTCTCAGCCCCAGTGGCTGATATTTTTGGGAGCATTAGGAAGCTCTTTTGTATTTAGCCACTACGCTCCAGCCTTATTGAGATTTGCCATCAAAAAGCTAGATCTGCATTCAACAGAAAATGTTTACCTGGCACTTATTCAACCAAGCGAAATTCTCGTACAATTTTCAGTCCTCTCTATTTGTATCAGTTGGTCTCTGAGCTTGCTAGAAACATTAGCACCAGTTGTGTATGAGCTGCTAAAACCGATTGCTAATTTATTTGTAGTTGGCTGTCTCTATTGGTTATCTACAAAAGTTACTAGCCGCTACCTGCGTACCTATGGATTCAAGTTTGGGGGAAAATTTAATCCCAGTAGCGATGATGCAATTTTAGTATTTGAAACTGTGTTGAATGTCTTTATCTTTATTGTAGCACTGGTGACATTTGCCCGCAGCGTAAACTTTGACTTGATTGGTTTGGTTGCTAGTTTGGGATTGGTTGGTTTAGCCGTCGCCTTTGCAGCCCAAAAAATTCTAGAACAACTGATTGCTACTCTAGTATTGTATTTAGATCGCCCTTTTGTCACTGGTGACTATATCCGTCTACCGGCTGGAGAGTTGGGGAAAGTAGAAAGTATTGGCTTGCGATCGACAAAAATTCGTTCTCTCGGTACGGGTACAATTATTGTGATGCCCAATTCTATATTAGTCAGTGTAGAAATTGAAAACGTTACTCTTGCCAAAAAAATTATGGTGTTACTGTATATGGATTTTGCAAGTGCTTTAGGAGAACGAGAATATGCTCTAGTGCAGCAAGCTATCATGGAAAAAATTGTTTTCCTATCAGGAATTGATCCTAACAGCACAAATATTGCTCTCGCCGATGGTTCGGGAAAAAGATTAAGGGTTAGTTTGGCAATTTTAGGCTCTCAGGATAATGCGGTTGAGGTGCGTAAACGCCTACTAGAGTTAGCAAGCGTTCAAATTGCTAAATCTCTTGCAGTCCACGGTATTGTGTTTACGATGGAAAATCCTACGGTTTACGTGCAGTCCCCTGCTACTATTTGAGTAAAACTGTTCCCTTGCCCAAAAACTGCTTTAAAATTTCTCCGGGTTTTCTGTCCCAAGTGTCGATATGTTGGTAAATCAAGCCGTCCTCATCCATTTTGTAGGTAGAGTAGCCGTTAAAGAAAATTTGAGCTTTCCAGGGTACGCGCAGCGTCCCGCGCACAGTCCAATTTGCCACAATAGTATCAGGGGCTGTCTGACTTACGTCGTGGAGGTCGAAGTAAATCTCGTTAAAAAATAGCTGCCCGTGAAATCGCAAAGTCCAAAAGATAATGCGGTAGTTGATTTTTCCTTTAAATTTGTTGACGGGATCTTGAAAATAGATGGCTTTTGTGTATATGTCGTAGGAGATGTCTTTCTCAAACAGCGTCGGGAGATCCGCTTTCAGGGTATCTACTACTTGTTTTACCTGCATTTGATATTCGATCGCGCTCAAGCTACCACCTTGTGACAGTATTAATTTATAAGTTTAAATGAATAATCTCGATCGCTCGACGATCGCAGATTTGAGATTTCATCCAGCTCTGATTTTAAGTCTAACGCTATTGTCCGCATCTGCCTTTGTGCAGACCCGGACTTGCGACATCGAAACCTTGGCACAGATTTGACTGAGTACACCAACCCCTCTGAAATTCTCGCAGAAATCAACAACGGCCAACTGTTGATGGTAGATTGCCGTCGCCGGAACGGTCTAATTTTGATTAAACGCTTTCACGCAGAGTTTGCCGGGCCGGGGGCTGCGGTTGGCGGTGCTTTTGATGTTGACTCTGTGCGGGCGATTCCGGTGGGGGATTTTTGTTTGGTTTGTCCTCAATCCCCCGAAGAAAAACAGAAAGCTTTTGAAATTCGGCGACATTGGGTGCGGTTAACGGAACAGTTAACTGCCAAGCCGGTAGCTTTGGAACGGGCACAAATGATTGTAACTCAGTTTGAACAATATTTTGATGGGGAAACAGTGGCACAAATTCCCGATGAAGCTTTGGCACTTTTAGTAGGCGTATTTCCCCAAACTATTCGCGCGGCCAGGCAAATCGATCGTTAAAAATGCCATATATTTTATTAGGCAAAATAACCGCGATAACTTCGCAGCATCGGATTTTGGTTTTCAGGAAAGGATAAAAAACTGGCATTCCGATGCTGCAAACTAATTTATCAAGTCAAAATCGCACCAATTCGATCGACTGTGCGCTGATTTTCCTCGGGACTTCCTACCGTAATTCGCAAACCTCCGCCGGTGTGCCGAATCAAAGTACCTCTAGCTTTTAGCTGCTGCATGATTTGTTGCTGTTCCTGTTCTGCCGATTTACCCTCACCGGCTTTCACCCGCAGGTAAACAAAGTTTGCCGCACTGGGCCAAACTTGCAATTTTGGGTGCTGAGTTAGCGCTGCAATTAATTTGGCTCTTTCGGCTATAATTTCGGGAACTACTGCTAGCAGTAGCTGTCGCTGGGCTAGGGCGAATTCGGCTGCGGTTTGCGATAAACTGGGGAGGTTGTAGGGTAGGCGGATTTTTTCTAAGGCGGCTGTGAATTCGGGATGGGCGATCGCATATCCGACTCTCATTGATGCTAGTCGAAATGCTTTGGAAAATGTTCGCAAAATTACCCAGTTCGGGTGTTGGTGCAATCTGTCTGCTAAGGTATTTTGGCTGAATTCAAAATAAGCTTCGTCAATTACTACTAAAATATCGGGCGGTAATGTTTCTAACCAATCCACCTCATCTGGTGTCAAAGCATTGGCTGTGGGGGAATTGGGATGGACGACAAAGACGGCGCGCACGGGGGGATTTTGATTTTGGGCGTTAGCGCAGCCCGCCCCTACGGGGGCTACGCCAACGGAGAGGATCGCTCTTTTAGCCGCCTCGATATCTATTTCAAAATTATCCTCTTTTCGCGCAACACTGACAGCGGGAATACCGAGGGTTTGCGCGATAATGCCATACATCGAAAAGGTGGGATTGGCGACTAAAATTGAGCCTTGGCCACCCAGACAGGTTGCAATTAAGAGCGATCTAATTAGTTCGTCGGAACCGTTTCCGACAGAGATATTGTCGGCTGTAATGGCATTTTTGGGCGGTGTAACCCCCCCTAGCCCCCCCTGGTTAAGGGGGGGGACATTTATGAGATCCCCCTGGTTAAGGGGGGGGACATTTATGAGATCCCCCTGGTTAAGGGGGGGGACATTTATGAGATCCCCCTGGTTAAGGGGGGGGACATTTATGAGAGCATTCTGGTTAAGGGGGGGGACATTTAGGGATTCGTTGACGTATTGGGCGATCGCCTCTTTGAGTGCTGCGTGGCCTCCGTCGGGATAGCGATTTGTTTCAATTAACTGCTGGTAATTCCAAGCTAGCTTTTGTTTTAATTCTTCTGGTAAGTCGTAGGGGCATTCGTTGGTGTCTAGGCGATCGATTACAATTTCCGAATGCGCTGATTCTGTTGATGCGCCACCCGGATGGGGAGTGTAGGCGGTAAGTTCGGCTAAGTCTTGGCGGATAAAAGGCAGCATAGTATGATTTTAGCTCTGAGATTGTAGATGGTCTAATTACGATTTAGTTTTACACTATTAGGGTTATTAGTCATTAATCTCTAATATCTAGTTGGTGAATTATTCATTCTAACAAATAACTGATGACTAATGACTAATAGACCTCTTGCAAAAAAATATATGTTATAATTAAAGGTTTTGAGTTTTAGACCCCAGAGCTAACTCATAATTGTAAAGTGCTGATATAACCTGCAATCTGCTCCACTTAAGCCAAACCCTTTACTATAGCATAAAATTATTTTGCAAGAGGTATAATAATTAATGACCAATGACTAATGACTAATGATTATTTAAATCGCGCCACAAAGCGATCCCGCCCAACAAACCGCTGACATTCGGTACTATTTTAGCCTGCGGCGGTAAATCAAAAGCAATTTTTTTTGTATTGCCGCCACCGATGTAAAGCCGATCGCAGTTAAACAGATTTTGCAGACATACCAGCGCTTTTTCCAGACGGCGATTCCATCTTTTGGTGCCGACTGCATCTAATGCCGATCGCCCTAATTGCTGTTCGTAAGTTTCCCCTTTGCGAAACGGGTGATGTCCTAACTCTAGATTTGGCACCAAAATACCATCGACAAATAAGGAAGAACCGAAACCGGTGCCGAGGGTAATTACTAATTCTACGCCCGTCCCAGCGATCGATCCCAATCCTTGAATGTCGGCATCATTCGCCACTCGCACAGGTTTTCCCAAACGGTCTTTGAGGGTAGTTGCTAGGTCAAAATCGACCCAAGACGGATCTAAATTTACTGCGGTTTTGGTGATTCCGCGACAAACTACGCCGGGAAAACCGACGGATACTCGGTCAAATTCTCCTTGTCCGCTGGCTAAAGAGGCGATCGCCTCTAGTACGGGTTCGGGTTTCGGCGGTTGAGGCGTTTCTAAACGGCTGCGTTCCGTCTGAGGTTCACCTTCAGCGTTCAAAACCATAACTTTGATGCCGCTTCCGCCAATGTCAACGGCTAAGGTGCGAGTCGATGAATCTTGTTCAGTCATTTGATTGTTGACACTTGCAAGTTGGTAAGTCGATTTGAAATTGAAGAATTTTAGATTTTCGATTAACTCTCCCATTAAATCTGAGAGTTTGAAAAAAAGTCTAAAATGTTATGTTCGATAATTGGGGATTGTCGGAAACTTGTACCAATTTTTTGGTGAAGTCTAAGTTGAATGGGGAAATTGGCAAAACTTTTGAATCGCTTCCCAAATTTCCGTTAGGACATTTCCCAAAGAATGATCGTCTTCTAATTCGATTAATTGCACCCAGGGACGGTGCTCGGAAAAATTTCTGCTAGCTTGAATCGGTATGATTGTATCATGCTTCCCGTGAACAATTAACGTAGGGACTGGTCGCATTAATTTTTCGTCAGGGTATTGAGACATTTCTGCCACAAACTGATAATTCAGCGGCAGATTGCGCTGTTCGCCGTAGTGATAAACTGGTAAATACTCCTCAGACTGCCACTTTTCTAACTGTTGCTGTCCCAGCAGCGGCAGCCAGTGAGAGAGAAATTGAAAAGCCGGTGCCAACAAAACTATTCGTTTTACCGATAATTCTCGCTGGGCCAACCAAGCCGCTGTCAAGCCGCCAAAACTTGACCCAATGATTGTAACTTCCCCTAAATCTTTTACATTTTCTGCCGGAGATGGGGAGGATTGGGTTGGCAAAAATTCTGTTTCTATTTGGTTTAATTGGCGGGTGAGGGTGAGACTGGAAAAATCGTTTTGATTGAGATCGGGAGTTTTTAGGTCAATTCCTAGGGAAGAAAAGCGATTTTGGAAATATTTAGCCTTAGCTGAATCTGGACTTGAAGCAAATCCGTGTAAATAAATGTAAGTTGAATTATTCTGTATATTCATTCCGAAATTTTGATGAGATTTACTAACTAATTTAGTCCCGGACGGATTATTTGATTAAAAATCGTTTCCTTTCCCCAAACAACTGCATCTAAACCTTTAATATAATATCCGATAGATTGACCGCAATAAGTAACGATCGCGCGTGCGGACTTTACCGCAATCCCGGAGCGGAAACCAGGACGCACTACGAACCGTTTTTGTTATGGTAGTCGATCGGACATGATATAATCCCGGTCAAAATCTGATTTATGTGGTATTAATGCGATCGCGAACTGTAATTATTGTAACTTCAATCAGTAAGGTGTGCAGTGCATACCTTACAACTTGATTGTAGGGTAAACACTGCACACCTTGCCAATATAACTAGCGGGTAAAATTACTTTTTGCAGTTTGACTGAGTTCTAGTGGCTGACAGTTAACTCTCCTGTGCTTCAGGCGCAGGCTACAAATTGATTCTTGAGTAGCGCGCACCAGAAATACTAGAATATCGACTCAAAACTACTTGTATGTTATACCCATTTCATAAAGTAGCGCTAGATATTAACCCCCCCCAACCCCCCCGCGAGTTCGGGGGGGCTAAGACTTCATCTATACCACATCTTTAGAAAAATGGTATTACTGCGGTTTTTGGCTGTTTTGCCTCCGGTTTTTAGCAGATTCCCTGCGCTGCTGCATCAGTTGAGATAGTTGGCTGCGCTGTTCGGGCGTGAGCACTTCTCGCATTCCTAGCATACTTTCAAATTGCGCTTCTTCTAACTGCTGTCTCAATCCCATGATTTGGCGGTTTTTATCGCGCATTTGGCTGGCATTTGCTGTCGCACTAGACATCATTGTTTCCAATTCTTGTCTGGCTTGGCGGACGGCTTGCATTCGCTGGGAAACTTGGTCTTTGTAGCGATCGCGCACAGCCTGCATTTTCTGCTTTTGATCGGCGCTTAAATTGAGTTGCTCGAACAGCCCGCCTTTCTTGCCAGCGGGTCGATTGGGACGCTGATTTTGGGCAATTGTTTCGGCTTGGGCGGGGGCAGAAACGGCTGTCGCAGCGGCTGTAGTGCCGAGGGTTAACATTAAAACTGCTAGGGCAGAAATGCGGCGAATAGACATGAAAATTACCTCTTTGAGATTAGTTATTTTTTGGTTGTTCGCTGTCAGGAGTAACAGCGTAATTAAACAAGTCAGTTGGCGAGCGTTCCAGCAAGTTTTCCGCTGGAGGCTCCTTCAATACAGCCTCCCAGTTATTGACAAGAAATGCTTCTAGGTGTGCCGCCTCATCCTTCTGATGTTGTGCGGTAACTAGGACGCGATAACCTGACCCAAAAACTAGCAGACTTGCAGCGATCGCAGTAGGAAAAGCCCATTTGGGAAAACGAAGGATTTTTGACTTTTTAGTGGCCTCGATCGATCGCGCTTCTCCTAGGTGATTTAACTCTACCGTCGCCTCATTTCTATCTATTGCTGCTAAAAGTTTTAGCTCAAAATCTGGGGCAGATTCAGGAACATTTGGGCGATGTTGCTTTAAAAAATTAACTAATTTTTTGTCACTATTTCCGTCCTTCATAGTTCGTGAACTCCCTGTTTTTGCAAAAATTGCCGCATAGCATTTCTGGCATAAAACACGCGAGATTTGACAGTCCCTGATGGCAGTCCCAAAATTTGGGATACTTCTTTTTGCGGGATATCTTCTAGGTCGTGCAACACCAAAACGCTGCGGTGTTCAAAGCTCAATTGATCCAGGCCGCGCTGCACTAAATCTTGATAGTGTAACTGCATCAAGTCGGATGTGTGATTGTTTACAATAACTCGCTCCATTGTTTCTTGATTTTTGAGCTTGGAGTCAAAAGAATGCTGTTTAGCAAATGCTTGTCTTTGGTCGGAAGCCACATTCCAAGTGATTCGATAAAGCCAAGTAGAAAAATTGTCTTGTTGTTTGAGTTTTGGCAATCCTTTCCATACCCGCAGGAATACTTCTTGTGCTAGATCGTCAAGAAGTGACGGGCCGCAGAGTTGGTAAAGGGTTGACCTGACTTTGTGTTGGTAGCGTTTGTAAAGGTAGCGAAAGCAAGTGCGATCGCCCTTTAGACACTCAGCAACTAAGTCCGAGTCGGAACAGTCATCGTTTAAAACATTGGCTGACACACCTAACACCTGTGAAGTCTCCCCCACCAGTTCGTTATCTGAAGTGTTTAGACAGGAGAGGTGTGAAAAAGGTTCAAATTATTGAAGAAGGAAGTACGTCCGCTTCTTTTGTAGCGGATGTAGCGGATGTAACGGATGTAACGGATGTAAGTCCGTCGGAAGAAGGGAAAACCAACTACCGCATGGGTTTAACTGATTTGACTGGTTAAGAGGCTCTGCCGGGGAACCTATATCTAGAGGCTCTGCCTCGCTGGGGAAAGAGGAGGCTCTTCCTCGCCCCAGAAGCGTTACCAGGAAGAGCCTGGTAACGAGTAATACGAGTAATTTGCGGGCTGTCCCGATTTAAGATTTACCGCAGAGTCACAAACTCTTCAGCAGTCGATGGATGAATGCCGATCGTCGCGTCGAAGTCTTTCTTCGTAGCTCCCATATTAACCGCGATCGCCATTCCTTGAATAATCTCGCCCGCGTCTTTCCCCACCATGTGTACGCCCAAAACTTTGTCAGTATTAGTCTCAACAACTAACTTGACAAAAGTCTTTTCGTCTGCACCTGTCAAAGAATAAAACATCGGTCGAAACTTGGCTGTGTAGCACTTAATTGATTCGGGAAACTTTGCTCTAGCCTGCTCTTCATTTAAGCCGACTGTAGCCGCTTCCGGCTGGGAAAATACGGCTGAGGCCACATTTTCGTAACTAATTGCTCTGGGATTGTTGCCAAATTCAGTATCGGCAAAAGCGCGTCCTTCGGCGATCGCAATTGGCGTTAAATTAATCCGGTTGGTGCAATCTCCGACGGCAAAAATGTGCGGTTGACTGGTGCGGCTGTCTTTGGTAACTGCGATCGCACCTTTATCGGTTTCTACTCCCGCATTTTCCAAACCCAATTTTTCCAAATTGGGCGATCGTCCAGTAGCACACAAAAGCGCATCAACTGTCAAGGTTTCTTCCGATTCTCCCGACAAAGTTAATTTTAAGCCTTCCGGGGTTTTTTCAATTTGGGCGATCGAGCTTCCAGTCACAAAATTGATCCCGTGCTTAACCATTCCTTCCTGCACGTTAGTGCGAATTTCTCCATCAAATTCATTCAAAATTAAATCACGCCGGATGATTTGAGTTACTTGACTTCCTAAACCGTTCATAATGCAGGCAAATTCAACGCCGATGTAACCTCCTCCCCAAATTGCCAACCGTTTCGGCTGCTCTTTGATCAAGAAGATTTCGCGGGAAGTAATGGCGTGTTCGATACCAGGAATGTCCACCCTGTGAGCTTCGCCACCGACTGCAATTAAGATTTTAGCAGCCGTGTATTTTTTATCGCCAACTTCGACGGTGTGGGCGTCGATAAATTTGGCGTATCCTGAGATTAATTCCACTCCAGCTTTTTCAAGGAAGCTGATGTGCAGTTTGCTCAGCCGCCGCACTTCTGTGTCTACGCTGGTGACGAGTTTTTCCCAATCGAAACTGCTTTCTACTGGACTCCAACCGTAGCCCACCGCATCTTCGTAAAGGTGCGAAAATGTAGAGGCGTAAACCATCAGTTTTTTGGGGACGCAGCCGCGAATTACGCAGGTGCCGCCTACTAAGTCATTTTCGGCGATCGCCACCTTCGCCCCGTAGGATGCCGCGCGCTTGGAACTCGCCAATCCGCCGGAACCTGCACCTATCACAAACAAGTCGTAGTCGTATGTCATAATTGTCGCTAGTTTCCTATCTTTATTTGACGATTTTTGCGCTTTACTTTTTTTCATGATATCTCAAAAATTTTTCATTTTTTTTGGGGTCAACTACTTTACTTCTTGCCCTTGACATGGTATTATTAGATAATAGAAATTTGTGCATTAATTTTAAAATTGCCACCATCACCATTATTAAAGTATAGCACAAGCAAATCGCTAAAACTATATAAAAATGTAACTATTTTTGGGCGGTCGTTGAAGGAATGGCTAATTGTAGCTGAAGTCTCGCTCCCCCTCGCATCCCCCTTAAGAAGGGAGAATTCGATCGGAATCTTGTCCGCCCTTTTTCAAGGGGTGATCTGGGATAATTGCAGCGACAGAAGACTGATACTATCCTAACCTATCGAGGTAACGGGAGAGATTGCCCGTACAGTTTTTTGAGCTTCACAAATCCTTGATAATTGCTATATTATAAACATAAATTTATTTTTAGGCTAGCTTTATGATTGATTGGCTTTTGCTGTGGGGAGTAACTCAAGGAGTCGGCATTATCGTTAAACCCATCTTAGAAGATTTAGTCAAAGACGGCGCGAAGGATTTTGCTAAAGATTTTTTTAAAGATTCCCTAAAAAATGTCTTATTTGGCGAAAAAGACCCCCGACAAGTCGCTGCGGGTAAAGCGCTGAAAAAGTTTTTGGAGTTAGTACAACAGCAGTTGAAAATCAGCGGACGTTCCCCCGAACAGATTAAGCTGTATATTAAAGATGTTAAAAAGTTTATCAGCAACAAGTCAGTTAAGGAAATTTTGGGTAAGGGCTTTGAGAGCGATCGCGAATCCCTTGATGCAGAACTTCTCGAACAAACCTGGAGTCAACTAGATTTAGCTGCTTTACCCGCCAGATTTAAGTGGCAAACCATCGCCAATCAGTATCTCGCCGAAGTTCAAGAAATTCTGTTTGACTCAAAAGATTTGCGGGATATCTTGAATGCTCAAAATCTTGATAGCATTCAGAAAAACACTCAAGAAATTGCTGGGATTATCCCCGATTTTGATTTGAGACAATATCAAGAGGCTTTGTGCGAACGTTACAGCAATCTGGATTTAAGCAGCGTCGATACCAATACCTACGATTATCGGGAAAAGCTGAAAGTTTGGCAAATCTTTATTTTCCAAGATGTGCGCTTAATTTACGAGTCATTTCGGCCGCAAGCTTACGAAATTCCCAAGGAACATCAAAGGCGGTTGCAAGATTGCGCTCAATTAAAGGCGATCGCACTTGAAAATTTAGAGAAATATCGGCGCGGTTATTTTTCGCAGGCGATCGTATCTGTGTTAGATGTCATCAATGACAAGTCAAATTATCCCTACATTGTGATTTTAGGCGATCCGGGTTCGGGTAAATCTACTCTGTTACAATATTTAGCATGAACCTGGGCGCGATCGCCCTTAAATAGCGTCACATCTCTCCCGATTCCGCTGTTGATAGAATTGCGGATTTACATTCGCAGCGGGGAATCAGGACATTGCCAGAACTTCCTCGAATTTTTCCATCAAAGTCCCGGTTCAATTTGTCACTTAAATCAGCATCAATTGCAGGAAAAGCTGAAAGCCGGCGACGCTGTGGTGATGTTCGACGGATTAGATGAAATTTTCGATTCGGGGAAACGAGAAGATGTAATTACCGCGATTCATCGGTTTACCAACGAGTATCCGCGCGTGCGAGTGATTGTCACCTCTCGGATTATTGGCTACAAGCCTAAACGGTTGCAAGATGCGGAGTTCCATCACTTTATCCTGCAAGACTTGAATCCGGCACAGATTCAGGATTTTGTGCACCGCTGGCATGAGTTGACTTTTACGGATGCTAGGGAAAAAGTGCGAATTTGCGATCGTATGAAAAGAGCGCTAGAGTATTCATCAACAATTCGAGATTTAGCGGGAAATCCGTTATTGTTGACGATTATGGCGATTTTGAATCGCAGTCAAGAATTGCCGAGAGACAGGGCGGAACTTTACAATCAAGCTTCGCGGATATTGCTGTATCAATGGGATGTGGAAAGGTCATTAGTAGAGGATAGCAGGCTCGATCCAAAAACGATTGATGCTAAAGACAAGCAAGAAATGCTGCGGCGAGTTGCTTGGAAAATGCAAGCAGCACCTGAAGGGTTGGCTGGTAATATTATTAGTGCCGAAGATTTGGAGGATATTCTGACAGCATATCTGAAGAATAAAGATTTTGACCAACCGAGAAACCGGGCAAAGTTGATCGTTAATCAACTGCGAACCCGCAATTTTATTTTATGTGATTTGGGTGCGGACAGTTACGGATTTATACACCGCAGTTTTTTGGAATATTTCTGTGCGTCGCAAGTGGTGAATAGGGTTCAGGCTTTAGAACTTTCGCTGGATGAATTGAAAGCAGAAGTTTTTGGCCCGCACTGGGATGATGAATCTTGGCAGGAAGTTTTGTGTTTGATTGCGGGATTGATTGCTGGCAAGCTTACAGGGGAAGTGATTCAATTTTTGATTGAGCAAGATGGGGAAGTCCAAAAGTTTACCAACCTGTTTTTGGCCGCGAAGTGTTTGGATGAGGTGAGGGATAGAAAGGTGATTGCTGCTGTTGATAGTCAATTGCTGGAGCGATTAAAAGAGTTAACGAAGTACGATCTCAATTACTCTTATGAACCTTATGGAGAAGAGGCAGATTTAGTTGAAAAAATTCGCACTCAAGCAGTAAGTGCGATCGCTTTTACTTGGAAAGAAGACCCAGAAACCTTACCTTGGTTCAAACAACTGGCTCAATCTGACGATGATTCGGCTGTGCGACGTGCAGCAGTCCAAGAATTAGCACGGGGGTGGAAAGATGACCCGGAAACCTTAACTATACTCAACGAAATAGCTGAACATGATGATAATTTGGGTATGCAAGTTACAGCAGTTCAAGAATTATTACGGGGGTGGAAAATAGACTTTAAAATTTTATCTTGGCTCAAAGATGTGGTTCGATTTAATGATGATCCGAATCAGCGTTCTTCAGCAGTCCAAGAATTAGCACGGGGGTGCAAAGATGACCCGGGAACCTTACCTTGGCTAAAAACAATGGCTCAATCTTACGATGATTGGAATGTGCAAAAAAAAGCATTTCAAGAGCTAGTAAGGGGGTGGAAACATAAACCGGAAATCTTACCTTGGTTCAAACAAATTACTCAATCTAATAATTATTCTGATGTGCGTTCTTCAGCAGTCGAAGAATTAGCACGGGGGTGGAAACATGACCCAGAAACCTTACCTTGGCTAAAACAACTGGCTCAATCTAACGATGATTCGATTGTGCGACGTGCAGCAGTCGAAGAATTAGCACGGAGGTGGAAAGATGACCCAAAAACCTTACCTTGGCTAAAACAACTGGCTCAATCTGATGATGGTTTGATTGTGCGACGTGCAGCAGTAGAAGAATTAGCACGGGGCTGGACAGATGACCCGGAAACCTTACCTTGGCTAAAACAACGCGCTCAATCTGACGATGATTGGGATGTGCGCTCTTCAGCAGTAGAAGAATTAGCACGGAGGTGGAAAGATGACCCGGAAACATTTGAATTATTGTGTGACATTGCTATCAATCATCCTTGTGAACGCATGTTCGACTTCCAAGATAATCCCAGAAAAATAGCACTTGAAATCATGTTTAAGCAATATCCCGATCGCCCGAAAACATTAGAAATACTTCGCGATCGATTTGCCAACGATCCAGATGAACAAGTCCGCGAATTTGCTGAGAAACAATTGGCAAAATTAGACAAGCTGTGATATAAACAAAAAAAAGAGAAACAAGTTATGACTGTAGCCACTAAAATCCCCCAAGCTTATGCAGAAATAGTTGAGTTTTTTGCTGCAGGCGCTACTCCCGAAAGCATTCTCAACTTTCAACTATCCGAAGAAGCAAAAGAGCATATCGCCGACCTAATTTACTCACACAACAACCAAGATTTGACCACCGATGAAAAAACCGAATTAGACAACTTTCTAGTTATAGAACATCTGTTGACTCTCATCAAAGCAGTCGCTCACAAACACGTCGTCAAAGAGTAAGTTTTTTATGCCTCGTCCTTACATTAGCGTCGAACTTAGGCGTTTAGTTGCTCTCCGTGCCGATCGCATTTGCGAATACTGCCTCATTGCAGAGACAAACAGAGCATCAGGCTGTCAAGTTGACCACATCATCAGCGTCAAACATGGTGGAGAAACAACAGCCGATAACCTCGCCTATGCTTGTATTTTCTGCAACTTACAGAAAGGAACAGATTTAGGCTCAATTGTTTGGCGGACTGGAGAATTGGTGCGTTTTTTCAACCCGCGCAGAGATTTTTGGGGAGAACATTTTCGCTTAGATGAAGCTGCAATTCAACCAAGAACAGATATTGAAGAAGTGACAGCAAGAATTCTAGAATTTAATCATAATGAGCGGATTAGAGAGCGACAAATTTTGATAGAAGTTGGTGTATATCCGTCACCAGCCGCGCAACAACGGATGACTCAGTAACTCAATAAATATCACCCAATCTAGTATAATTAAGATCGGATAGTTCTCGGAGACAACCACTATGCAAGTCACGAACGAACAAATTATTTATCCATCCAGCGACGGCCAACCAATAGCAGATAGTACAACTCAATTTGATTTAATGGTCAAAATTCAAGAAGGTTGCGAGTCGCTGTTTAAAAAAGATCCAAACGTATTTGTAGCAGCAGATTTACTGTGGTATCCGGTTGAGGGAAGAAATGACATCTTTCAAGCACCGGATTTAGAATTGGTTGAACAGATAGAATTAAACCGTCAGCGCAGACAACAAGCAGCTCAAAGAGCCGAACAAGAATCTCAAAGAGCCGAACGTTTAGCAGCAAAACTGCGCGAATTGAACATCGATCCCGATCGCATTTAAGCCACAAATTGTTTAATTTAGGACTTATTCATTAAGACCAAAGAAACCGGGTTTTTAGCGTTTTTGCGGGCTATAACCAATTATTTTCGTCAAAAAACCCGGTTTCTGGCCCGCCCCTGCGTAAGTCCTATAAGCGTCCAAACATCGCCCTTCCACCCGCCAAAACCTCTCAGAAGTGTTAACTTAGTAATTAGTTGTGTCGATCGCACATAAAAACAAATGCCTGAACTACAAACCCAGACCCATCCAGACCTCCACCCGCAAGACACCTCAAAACCGGTCATCGTCGGCCTGCAAGACGTAACAAAAGTTTACGGCATCGGCGACTTGGAAGTGCGCGCCCTCAACGGCGTCAGCTTGACAGTAACCCAAGGAGAATATTGCTCGATTATGGGCGCATCGGGTTCCGGCAAATCTACAGCCATGAATATTATCGGCTGTCTCGATCGACCTACGACCGGCAGTTACTACCTAGATGGCGTAAATGTCGCCCAAATGCCCGAAGCAGAATTAGCCGGAATTCGCAATTTAAAATTAGGTTTTGTATTCCAACAATTTCACCTGCTAGCTCAATTAACAGCCTTAGAAAACGTCATGTTACCGATGGTTTATGCAGGCATTCCCGCAGCCGAAAGACGCGAACGGGGCGTAGACGCTTTAACAAAAGTAGGCTTGCAAAGTCGGCTGCAAAATAAACCGAATCAACTATCAGGAGGACAGCAGCAGCGGGTAGCCATCGCCAGGGCGATTGTCAACCGTCCGGTTTTGTTGCTTGCAGATGAACCGACTGGTGCATTGGATACTAAAACTACTCAAGAAGTAATGGATATTTTTACAGAATTCAATGAAAGCGGCATGACTGTGGTGATGGTAACTCACGAACCGGAAGTAGCGCGCCAAACTCGCCGCGTTGTCTGGTTCCGCGACGGTCAAGTTATTCATAATAATCTCGATCCGGCAGAGCTTTCTCACGCAGTATTTTAATGCCAATTTCAAAAGTTTTGCTACAATCTTCAATCTGATAGCAATTATTAAAAGTCGCACTTTCCCGCGCCAGACAGGCCGCCGTGCCGTTTCCCTACAGATGCTCTCTACTTGTTACCAGCCTAGAGTATAGAAAGGAAACCTGTTAACTAATGACTACTGACTGCTGACTGCTGACTGCTGACTACCGACTACTGAAAAGCACTCGGAAAAGCAGCCCAAACTCGATCGACAAAATCTCTAAGTTGCCGAGACGCGATCGCGCTATCCTTGCGATCGGAGTCCAAAGACTGCAACTGAGTCAACAGCGAAATCACCTCGGTATCCAGCGCCGCCCGAAACAAACTCAACGGCCAAAGCAAATCAGCACCATCTCGCAAATCCGATAAAGTGTATTCTTCCGGCCACTTTTGGGGCAAATCCTTCCCCGATACCAATCCAACCAACATTAGAGGGCGCACCCAACAAATTTGACGTGCCTCAACCACTTCAATCACCTCTGAATGCAGGCACGCATTTCCACATTCTAAACTGACAATTTGACCGGGTTTAAAGTTCAAAGCACAATCCATTAATGCTGACTCTTAATACAGACAATAACCAAGCAAAATAAGTGCCGCAACTCTCGACAGCACCAAAAAACATTATATCACAATTACTTATTCCTTTGGTCAACTGCTTTCCTATCAACTGCCAACCGCCAACTGTCAACTATCAACATTCATCAAGAGTTTTCAGAGCCTTTTCAAGATCGGCAGTCAACAATCGCGCTTCTTTTTTACCACTGCCACCTTTAGCATAATCCGCCACCGAAAGCGGCTCGCCGATCGCAATTTTGACACGAGCACCCCGTCGAGGAATGCGCGGGCGGTAGCGGATACTCATCGGTACAATTTTCACCCCCAAACCAGGTTGGCTCAACTCTGCCTGCATTGCCAAACGAGCCAATCCAGGCTTGGGAGGGTGAACTTCACCATCCTGAAAAATGCCACCTTCGGGAAAAATCACCAACATTTGCTTGTCGAGGAGCAATTCCACGCCATAACGCAGGCTGCTAATTGCTGGATGCTTGATATCGACAGCAAAACCTCCCAAATGTCTGATGAACCAACCTTGCAAGCCTTGCACCTCATCGGCAGTTACCATAAACCGCAAATCGCGTCCACTCACCTTCTGTCCCGTTGAATAGGGCATCATCAACGCATCCCACCGGGAGCGATGCGTAGGGGCCAAGATGACAGGCCCGTCCTTCGGCAAGTGCTCCTGTCCGGTTATTTCAATCTTGCTAAAATAAAACGGCAGGACAACATAGTGACCTAGCGGATAGAGCAAGGAGGTTAACCAAGGAGAAACGCGAGAGGTATTAGGTGCTACCTTGGCAAGCATGGGCTTCACTAGAGATGATTTACTGGACTCAACGGCGATCGCGGCATTATGGCGCATAGCAGTTAACTTGCTTTATCGATATTTGACACTCCGGGCGCGTGAACGCGCGGGGATTCTTGGTTCACTGACACACCTTTAAACTATCCATCCTTTCGGCAATATTTAAACCCAAAAACCGTCCGATTGAACGAAGTTGCGAGTCTAATTTGAATAGCCCCAGAGGGCTTGTCTCCCCAAGCAAGCGTTAAGGAATCACTTCCCAAGTTCCCGTATGCCCTTGTACATCTAACTACTAAGTTTTTGAGTTTTCTGGTATGGGTGCGCGGTGGCTACCTTAGCTATGTTTTTGTGGTGTTCGCTACCCACGAGATATTATTGTTTTCTAGCCCGTCGTTTTGGATTCTCACCCATTTGTGCTAGCGGTTATTCTACCTGTATCTATACTCTAGTGTACTAGAGTTAGGGAAAATACTGTCAAGCCTGAAAAAGTTTTCCAGTATTAAAAGCCGTCCTCAAAGGCTTGCCATGAGCTTGCTGAAGGGACGGGGTTTAAAACCCTGTTTTCTGATCGAGTTTAAGGATATGTTGTTTAGCAAACTTTTAATCTTTCGATGGGACACTTTTGCTAGTGGCATTTTGCTTTTCGCCGGCGGAAAGCACCCCAAAACTTAATCTGTTAGAGGCTTTCACCGAAGTCAACCCGACCGCAATCAGGAGCCAGATCGATCGGGCAATTACTTATTATTTGAGTTAATACGGCCAAGTTCGATTAAACATTGTCGATCGAAAGTAAAAAATTTAACAGGTTAAATTTTCCGGCGGGCTTCAAACCAAGAAAGCAATTGATCTCGACAAACAGACTCCATAATACCGCCAAGTACCTCCAAGCGGTGACACGAAGGCGCGCTATCTGGAATATTAGCAGCAGTCCGAATCGTGCCAGTTTTCGGGTCATCAGCTCCGTATACCAGCAAACCGATCCGAGCTTGTACGATCGCACCAGCGCACATCGGGCAAGGCTCCAGAGTCACGTAGAGCGTGCATTGGTTGAGATGCCAGTCTTGCAAAACTTTGCCCGCCGCCTGCAGAGCCAAGATTTCAGCGTGAGCAGTCGGATCGCAGTCTCGCTCTCGCCGATTTTGCGCTTCGGCAATCAACTTACCAGTACCGTCAACCATGACAGCACCCACCGGCACTTCACCCGCATCGCCCGCAGCTCGTGCTAGTTCCACAGCCCTAGTCATCCAGCCCTTGTGAATAGCATAATTAAAATCACCAATAAACAACTGCTCTGTTTGCAAATTCACGGTATACCTATGTAACTAAAAACGTTTAACATTGTCTTACTTATACACTTGCTGCGGAGCGAATAAGTGCGATCGCTAGTAAAACAAGTTTTTATGGCAATTTATGGCATACTTACCTAGTTGAAAACACTTAAGATCGAAAAATAAAGTTACATCACAGTCCCATCCAGGGTAATTTTAAATTATGGACACCACCACGATTAGCACTGAAGTTGTTGAGCTGTTGTCCCGGATTAGCCGGCAAAAACTCCGCCAACAAGATATCACTCCCTTGGTAGTATTTCTGACTGCTCTAATTTCCATCCTGCGCGGAGTAATGATTATCGACAGGACGATCGCCATTGAAGAAGAAGAACGGCTGCAAAAGACTCTCAAAGCCTTTTCCAGTGGCGATCCAAGTCGAATAGAACTAATTCAGCGCCTTGTCAAAGGAGTATCCAAACAGCAAGTTTACTTCAACCCCACGGAATTGCTAACCCTCACAGCTTTCTTCTCAGAATCAGAAAAGCTGTTGCTCATCGGTTCCGGCTACGAAATGTCAGCCGTAGACGGACACATCGACCTGCGGGAGCAAATGTACCTACAGTCGATCGCCAACCGGCTCGGCCTCGACTCCAGACACATTGCAGTCATAGACACCTTATTTACAAAAGAAGGAACCCTCGACTCAGAAGCTTTTGCCGAAGTTCAAGCATTACTCGCACCAAGCGAATTCTCCTCCCGCGATCCAGTATTTGCCAAAGCAGGAAAGCACCTGCTGACTCTTTTAATGCGTCAGTAATCCAGCGCCTTAAAGTTTTTTGGCCGTGCAAGAATCAGACACCGGGAAAAGAATTTGATGCTTTTTCTATTAGTTCGCTCATTTGGAGCGGTCGGAAACCGGGTTTTTTCAGACAAATACATAGGTTGCAGCCAGCCAAAACGGTAAAAAACCCGATTTCTTTTGCCTTGATGCGTCCAATGCCCTCTAAAATCTAAAAGCGACTTATCGCTGGATCGATCGCCCCCAGCGGGCGTTTCAAATCTCAACTTGACCGCGAATCAACGGGTATAGCGCCCCGAAGCTGTTGAGCGGATGCTTCCCAAATTTTAGACGCTTGTTCCTGCTTCCAAATGCAATGCAGCAAGTAAATCTAAAATCTAAAACTTGTTCGCTCGCGAAGCCGAAGAATCTAAAATCTAAAATCTAAAATCGACCGATAGATCATGCAAATTGAATGGCAAACTGCTAAAACCTACGAAGACATTCTTTATCACAAAAGCGGCGGCACCGCCAAAATTACCATCAATCGACCTCACAAACGGAACGCTTTCCGTCCCAAAACCGTGCAAGAACTGTGCGATGCCTTTACTGATGCCCGCGAAGACACAAAAATCGGCGTTGTCCTCTTTACCGGTGCGGGGCCTCATACTGACGGCAAATATGCCTTTTGTGCGGGTGGCGACCAAAGCGTGCGCGGTGCTGCGGGGTATGTAGACGAAGGTGGCATACCTCGGCTGAACGTGCTCGACTTGCAGAAGTTGATTCGATCGATGCCCAAAGTTGTGATTGCTTTAGTTGCCGGATACGCGATCGGCGGCGGTCATGTTTTACACTTGATCTGCGACTTGACGATCGCAGCAGACAATGCCATTTTCGGACAAACTGGCCCAAAAGTAGGCAGTTTCGACGGTGGATTCGGTGCCAGCTATCTCGCCAGAGTAGTCGGCCAGAAAAAAGCCAGGGAAATTTGGTTTTTGTGTCGCCAGTACAGCGCGCAGAAAGCCCTAGAAATGGGTTTAGTCAACTGTGTCGTACCCGTGGAACAACTCGAACTCGAAGGGATGCAGTGGGCTGGAGAAATTCTCGAAAAAAGTCCGATCGCGATTCGCTGTTTAAAATCCGCTTTTAATGCCGACTGCGACGGTCAAGCCGGTCTGCAAGAGCTGGCTGGCAACGCCACTTTGCTGTACTATATGACCCAGGAAGGCGCGGAAGGCAAACAAGCATTTTTGGACAAACGGGAACCGGATTTTAGTCAATATCCGTGGCTGCCATAGCTCGATCGACAAATAAGTTTTTTGATTCCCTCATTCCAGTTACAGATGCTATTGATTTGTGTCAGTTGCAAAAGTCGAATTGAGGCGATCGTCGAAAAGTGTAAGTATTGATATTACTAGCACCAAAAAAATGAAACTGCTTTGTTAAATCCAGACTGCGATCGCCATCAGTAATTCCCGAATCGGAAATGTCCAATGCTCCTATCCAAAATGATATGATTCCTGCTGCTGTCCGACTAAACCGACAGTGCTGCTGATTGCTCGATTAAAGTTGTGCCTGTCAACTGGCAGGCATTGCGCTCAGAAACAGTAACAGCCTCTTGCACAGTCACAGTCTGTTCTTCTTGCCACAGTCCAATTTCTGCTATATTTTCCCAAGGTTCTCCAAAAGACGGAACCGCTAGAGTACAAGCTTTCCACTGACTTTGCACCGGCACGCTCAGCAGAGCGCAAACCCCCCCGCGTCTTCCTTCAGGAGTGTAGTGGTGGCAGTGACGGCAAGCGGAAGTTAATGGTGTTTTCATAAAAGTGTTTAGACAAATCAGTTTCATCTATAATTCTCCTCTGTAGAGCTAGGAGGTTTGAGAGCATTCCAGCCTTTATGGTGTATGGGTTATAGCGATCCCCGAAACATAATTAAATTTTATAATTTATTTATAATTGCGTTATATGTAGAAACAATTAGCTCAGTTCTTACTCAGTGGGTAGGTAAAAATACAGGTTAAAAGTTTATAAAGGGTCAGGGATCAAGAAAAACTGCAAGTGTAAAACAAGTATGAGATGTTACAAAAAAACTGTGACCGCGAACACAAAAAGCGGCGCAGAGTAGGGTAAGCAGCCTCTGGGACAAAGCAATTGAAGTTTGAATATAAATAAAAATGAAAAAATAGCAAAGGGCGATCGCAATCAGGCGATCGGGCAGCAGTTACCTTGACGGCAAAAGCCACTAATTCTAGAATAGGCAAGTTTTAAAGCTGCTTGTTTATTTGTTGAGAATCAAAACATTAAAATCAATTCAGACACGATAGGAGTTTTGCTAATGAGTAAGCGTTCTTCGGTTGAATCCCCAAATCAATCCTCATCAACCCCAATCCAGCCTGCCTTGCAAGCAGCCCTGGGATGTTTGGATGTAAATCTAGAAGCAGAACTGACAACATACAGAAGGCACAGGCGGCGCGCCGAACAGTGGGTGTCGCCATCAGTTCGTACCGGCAAGCAAACAGCCACAACCGAGCAACAGAATACCCAAAACCTACGGCTGGAAGCTGCCGAGGAAGCTCAACAGCCGCTATCGCTGCCCCTATCCCTGGCCGGCGTTCAGGGCGATGCCCCGCTAGCAACTACCAGAGGTGGCACCCCATTATCTAGCAGTGGCTTTGCACCCCAAAACTATCTCGAATCCAGCGAAAAACTGATAGAAAGTTTGGACGAAGCAAAAACCGAGCCTGCAGAACGCAGTTTGGCCGCTAGTCTGTTAACTCCCTTGGGACTGAGTTCGATGCTGCTGTTTCTGCTGTCTTGCACAGCTTTGGGCTACGCAGTCATGCACCCGTCAAGTGTAGTTAAAATGACAGGTTTGAACCGCTTGCTCGATCGCTCTGCGCCCGGAACAAACCAAAATCCCACCGCTAGCGCCCCCTCAAATAGCAGCGCCAAAGAACTGCCGAAAGCTCCAAATCTGGTATCCAAGGAATTTGTCGATCTAGATTTGAGCACTCTCAGCAATGTCAAGCCCACAGCCAGCCCGATTGCTTCCCCATCGCCAAAAGCATCGATCCCGCCAACTCCACCAGCACCTCCAGCCCCCGTCGGCGCTGTCCCAATTCCTACAGAAGATGGCAACCCTCCTAGAGGTGCCCAACAAGGACTAAACAATCTCAGCACAGCTTTGCTGCCCAGTCCCAGCCCCAGCGCGGCCGAACCAGTCCCGACACTGCCTAAACTACCTCCCACACCGACCGCAGCCCCGCAGGCAGCAGCCCCGCAGGCAGCAGCCCCCACCGGAACTCCGAGACGGGCATCCGACGGATTCTATTACGTTGTTACCGATTACACCAACCCAAAATCTCTCCAGCAAGCCAGAACCGCAGTTCCCGATGCCTACGTGCGGAATTTCTCAAAGGGTGTCAAGATCCAAATGGGGGCTTTGAATGATGCGGCATCAGCAGAACGTTTGGTAAAAGAACTCCAAGCCAAAGGGGTGAAGGCGCAATACTATCAGCCGTAAACTAGGCAAAGAGTAAAAAAATTCAACTAAATTTTAGACAAAGCCCGACAGTGATGAATGTTTTGTCTAACACAAAATTGTTTTTTTAATTGTCAATCCCCATCCCCTAAATCTAAAATTTAATAAAATCGGGAGACGGAGCTCATGGGATTATTCGATCGCCTTTGGCGAGTGATTCGAGCCAATATTAACAGTTTGATAGGGGCTGCAGAAGATCCAGAAAAAATTCTGGAACAAGCTGTAATGGATATGCAGGAAGATTTAATCCAGCTCAGACAAGCTGTAGCAGGAGCGATTGCTGCTCAAAAACGTACCGAACGCCAATGCTCCCAAGCAGAATCTACAGCGGCAGAATGGTACCAGCGGGCACAGTTAGCTTTGCAAAAAGGCGAGGAAAATTTGGCGCGGGAAGCTCTGACGCGAAAAAAAACCTATCAAGAAACGGCAACGGCGATGAAAGCTAGTCTCGAACAGCAAAACGCTGTGGTGACTCAACTTAAAGACAATATGCGATCGCTCGAAAGTAAAATTTCTGAGGCAAAATCTAAAAAAGATATGTATATTGCCCGAGCGCGATCGGCAAAAGCCTCAGAAAGGCTGCAAGAAATGATGGGAAATCTCAGTACCGGCAGCGCTTTGAGCGCCTTTGAAAAAATGGAAGAGAAAGTCATGCAGCTAGAAGCTCGCTCCGAAGCAATCGCAGAACTCGGAACTAACGATTTAGAAAAGCAGTTTCTCTCCCTCGAAGGTGCCGGAGATGTCGATGCCGAGTTGGCGGCGATGAAAGCACAAATGCTTCCAGGCAAAAATACACCCAAATTGCCCTCTGGCGAGCCGCCCGCATCCTGAACCAGAACCAGCAGCAAAATAGTTGGGAAGACAAAAAATTCTCAACAGCCGAGTTAGACATACTTCACAAGCGTGTTGGGGAATTCCCGGATCGAAGTTAAACTCAATAGATAGGTGCATCAAATCAGTTTGCCTGCACCACTGACTCGATCGCTTTAAACTGTATTTATATGTTTGCAAAAATTGCCAAAGGATCGATCGCGCGAAACATCTGACCAAATCAGTTTAACTCAAAGCGGGCTAACGCTATCAAGCCTGCTTACCGCCTAGTTCGTACACCTCACAGGAAAAATAGGATTATGGGATTATTTGACCGCATCAGCCGAGTCGTCAGAGCCAATCTTAACGATATGGTCAACAAAGCTGAAGACCCGGAAAAGATTTTAGAACAGTCCGTGACGGATATGCAGGAAGACTTGGTGCAGTTGCGTCAAGCCGTTGCCAGCGCGATCGCAACCCAAAAGCGTACCCAGACTCAGTACAATCAAGCTGAATCCCAGTCTAACCAGTGGCAGCAACGCGCTCAGCTAGCCCTGCAAAAAGGAGACGAAACTTTGGCCCGCGAAGCCCTAGTGCGTAAAAAATCTCACGCAGAAACGGCGGCTACCCTGAAAAGTAGTTTGGAACAGCAATCGGGTCAAGTAGAAAGCCTCAAGCGTAACTTGATCGGTTTGGAAAGCAAGATTTCCGAAGCCAAAACTAAGAAGGATATGCTCAAGGCCAGAATATCCGCAGCTAAGGCCCAGGAACAGCTTAACAACACCATTGGCACCCTGAATACTGGCAGTTCAATGGCAGCTTTCGATCGCATGGAAGAAAAAGTTTTGCAGATAGAAGCTCGCGCGGGAGCATCAGCAGAACTCGCGGCCGGTGGCAGCAATTTAGAGGAACAGTTCCGCTTGCTCGAAAGTGGCGGCGGTGTTGACGACGAGTTGGCTCAGATGAAAGCTCAACTGAGCGGAGGTTCTGTGGCTCAAGGTCAATTGCCTGCAGCGGATCAAACTGCCAAGGCTACTACCTCCGAGTCGAGTCCGGTGATTGACGCTGAGTTGGAAGAATTGCGATCGCAGCTCAATAAAATGTAGTAATTTCTATCAAAATTCACCTATTTCTCAGACATCGCTTTGATAGAATGCTCCGCCTACCTACAGCGCTAGCTTGGGGAAGTCGGAGCTTTTTTCAGCCACAATTTATAATTCATACAAATTGCATTTTGTCAAGTACCTTTATATTGAATTAAGAATTTAATTCTTTAAAAAAAATGATAAAGTGACTTTATTATTAGCAATTACACTGGCTTGGCTACTCGTAGCAGTATAAATAACTATCAAATATTGCTAAGTAAATCCACCTAATCAAACCTATGAGTCCGATCGCTCAAAAGCTTGCTGTCTATCTCTTCTTGCTTCTTTTTGTCTAGAGCGAAGCCGAAGCAAGCCCTCTGCCTCCTGCCTTCTGCCTTCTACTTAACACCATTTTTCTCAAATAATGGAACTCGCGTGAAAGCTCCCAACCCCGAGCCTGTAAAGCATTCCCAATTGTTCAATTCTTTAATCTAAAAGGGTTTAACCTGTCATGGCCCGGCCACATTCCAGAGCGTTTTGTAGAATCAAGTTTTTCAGGACATTAGCACTTGCTTGTTCAATACCAGTTATTTGGCCCGTACCGCTAACAGCTCAAAGTGTTGGCGAGTCTGCGGTTGCTGCCGAGTCATTGGGCCGGTCGCCAATTTTTAATGATAATTTAGAGTTTAAATTAAAACTTAATCCAGAAACTGCAGACGATCGCGATCGGCTTCCTGATTTAGACTCAAGTTCAGAATTAGAAAAAGAGAGTCAAGAACCCGAAAACAACATCCCGGAGTTCGATCTACCTGCCAAAAATCAGTCACGAGAAACTCTCGCTCAATTGCCGAACCGAGGAGAAAACAGACAGGAAATTTCGATTCCCAACCCGCTGCTGCCAACTCCACCTCCACTCCCAGAACCCGCGCCCCCTGGGCCCTTACCTCCGGTAGAACAGCTTTTGCCGCCAGTAGTGCCGGCACAGCCTGAAGAATTACCCAACATTCCGGGTACGATCGAGGTCGATCGATTTGAAGTAGTCGGCAGCACCGTCTTTAGCAAGCAAGAATTAGACGCTGCACTCAAAAACTTTGTAGGCCGCCCGCTGACTTTTACCGAACTGCTGCAAGCTCGTTCTGCTATCAATGAACTGTACTTTAGCAAAGGTTATATCACTTCGGGAGCGCTGATTGAGCCACAAACGATCGCAGGTGGAGTTGTAAAAATATTAGTGCTAGAAGGCAAGCTAGAAAGTATCAAAGTAGTCGGAACTAGGCGGCTGAATTCTAACTATGTCAGAAGTCGTTTGGCACTGGCAACGCGAGGCCCGCTGAAGGAAAAGCGTTTGTTAGAAGCTCTGCAACTGCTGCAACTAAGCGGTCAAATCCAAAATATTTCAGCAGAATTGCAAGCGGGTTCTCGTCCGGGTTTTAATGTGCTATTAGTCCGAGTCAAAGAATCAAAAACTTTCCAAGCTGGGATTTTTACTGATAATTCTCGCTCTCCGAGTGTGGGGAGTTGGCGGCGCGGGGCCGAAGTCCGCGAAGCTAATTTATCGGGTTTGGGAGATAGTGCGAGTTTGATTTATACAAATAGTGAGGGCAGCAATACTGTAGATGTTAGTTACGCGCTGCCTGTGAATGCGCGCAACGGTAGTGTAAGTTTTCAGGCAAGCAGGAGTCGCAGCAATATTGTTGAGCAGCCTTTTGACGCGCTGGATATTGAGTCGTCGAGCCGGACTTATGAGTTGACTTACCGGCAGCCGATCGTCCAAACTGCTAGAACAGAAATCGCTCTTGGTATTGGTGCGAGCAGGCGAGAAAGCGATACATCTTTGCTGGGAGAGGATTTTCCGCTGTCGCCGGGAGCTGACAGTCGCGGGAGAACTCGGGTTTCGGCGCTGAGGCTGTTTCAGGATTTTACTCGGAGGGGAGAGAGGGATGTCTTGGCGGCGCGATCGCAGTTCAGTCTGGGAGTGGCAGCATTTGGCGCTACGGTGAACAGCAGTGAGCCTGACGGTCAATTTTTGGCGTGGCGGGGTCAATTGCAGTACCTGCGGTTGTTGGCTCCCCAGACGCTGCTGGTGGTGCGATCGGACGTGCAGTTGGCTGGAGGTGAGCTTTTGCCGATCGAGCAATTTGGTTTGGGCGGCCCGGATACAGTGCGGGGCTACCGTCAAGATGCTTTGCTCGCCGATAGCGGGATTTTTGCTTCTGCCGAGTTGCGCTATCCGATTTTGCGAATTGGCGACAACCAAGGAGTTTTGCAAGTGACACCGTTTGTGGAGGCTGGCAATGTTTGGAATAGCGGCTCTAGGGCGGATTTGGAAACAAATACTTTGCTGTCAGCGGGATTGGGCTTGCGTTGGCAGTACGGCAAGAGGTGGAACGCTCGCTTGGGTTGGGGAATTCCTTTGATTGATCTTAAGTCGAGAGACAGAAGTTTGCAAGAGCGCGGGCTGTATTTTTCAGTAGAATTCCAACCTTTTTAGGCAAGCCGCCGTTATGCCCTTGGTGCAACTGAGCAATTCCGCTATATAGTAATAAGTACCATTTGGCACTCGTCTGTAGCTGCCAAGAGTGCATTTTACTGATAATTTTAAAATTAAACTATGTCTAAGGTGCAGTTGCTGATTTTAAGTTCTTTTGCTTCCGGTTTTGGGTTTTTCTCTATCATTTTGGCGATGTTTGCGATGATTTCTAGGCTGTCGTTTACTTCTTTTTTTACCCTTGTTTTAACTTTGATATTTTTTGGGTTTAATTTGATTTTTGCTTTGCATTATTATACCTCAATTGCCAAGCAGTTAAATGTTAAAAGTAAAAGGAAAGTGAGAATTTAGAATTTTTGAAGCAGCGCCAGACAAAGGCCTGGAGATTTATTGATTTAATTTGAATTGTCCCTGACTTTACTCTGCAGGTTGCCGAGTTATTTCAAAAGCTGGATTTTTCATGAAAGGGCGATCGCAAATATCGAGTATTACTAATAGTATTAATAATTTGTGCGCTTCAAGTTACACATAATTGGGAACCGTGTGAATTAGCGGGCAAAAACCAGGTTTTACGAAAATTATTCCTCCGAGCTAAATTATTAGGTGAAAAAATTGGTTTTTTCGATCTTGATGGGTAAGTTCTAATACAAAAATGGGATTTTCCCCAAACAAAAAGCGCCCCTATTTCTAGGAGCGCTTTTTGTTAATCTCAGACTAAAACTTAGCCGTTGATAGAAGGAGCAACCATTGCTACGGGAGTAGTTTCAGCAGCAGCCAAGTCAAGCGGGAAGTTGTGAGCGTTGCGCTCGTGCATTACTTCCATACCCAAGTTAGCGCGGTTGATCACATCAGCCCAGGTATTGATACCACGACCTTGAGAGTCGATAATCGATTGGTTGAAGTTGAAACCGTTCAAGTTGAAAGCCATCGTGGAGATACCCAAAGCGGTAAACCAGATGCCTACTACTGGCCATGCACCTAACAAGAAGTGCAAGGAACGGCTGTTGTTGAAAGAAGCGTATTGGAAAATCAAACGACCGAAGTAGCCGTGGGCTGCAACGATGTTGTAGGTTTCTTCTTCTTGACCGAATTTGTAACCGTAGTTTTGCGACTCGGTTTCAGTTGTTTCGCGAACCAAAGAAGATGTAACTAATGAACCGTGCATGGCGGAGAACAAGCTACCACCGAAGACACCGGCTACTCCCAACATATGGAAGGGGTGCATCAGGATGTTGTGCTCAGCTTGGAACACTAGCATGAAGTTGAATGTACCGGAGATACCCAAGGGCATACCGTCTGAGAAGGAGCCTTGTCCGATCGGGTAGATCAAGAATACTGCGGTGGCTGCTGCAACTGGTGCAGAGTAAGCTACGCAGATCCAAGGACGCATACCTAAGCGGTAGGACAGTTCCCATTCACGACCCATGTAGCAGAAAATGCCGATGAGGAAGTGAAATACTACCAATTGGTAGGGGCCGCCGTTGTACAACCACTCATCCAGAGAGGCTGCTTCCCAGATTGGGTAGAAGTGAAGACCGATCGCGTTAGACGAAGGAACAACTGCACCTGTGATGATGTTGTTACCGAACATCAAGGAACCTGCTACTGGTTCGCGGATGCCGTCGATGTCTACGGGAGGGGCTGCGATGAAGGCTGTGATGTAGCAGATTGTGGCAGTTAGCAAGGTAGGAATCATCAGGACTCCGAACCAGCCTACATAGAGGCGGTTGTCGGTCGATGTGACCCAGTTGCAAAACTGATCCCACAGGTTAGCGCTTTCGCGCTGCTGTAATGTGGTTGTCATGTGTTTATGATTGCGTTATTTGGTTTTCAATGTTCGTGACGGCTTTGTGTTCCGCCATGTAAATAAATATAAAGCATATTCTCAGGTTTGTAAAGGTCTGTAACGACAGTTAAACTTATGAAACTTATAACTTTAACTTATTAATTGGAAGAAAATTGGGTAAATGGGCAAGAATCCACAAGAAAATAGGAAAAGCCTGGAAGCTGGTCGCCTTCAGGCATGGAAATAAATATTAAGATACAGACTTTTGTTGGCTGGGTATCATCACCAGCGCCCAGTAGGGAACCTCAGCCGGATCGACATCGGCGATCGCCCTAATTCGCTGATTTGGCATAGTTGCGCGTTCTATATATAGTGCGCGATCGAACTGTCCCAACTCAATCAGCACATCCCGGACTTTCGCAAAGTGCCTCCCCAGCTTAATAATCACAGCAGCATCAACCAGCGCCAGCCGATCGCGCAAAATCTCCGCATCCAGCGTCGCAGGCATAATACTTAACACATCGTTACGATAAGTTAACGGTACTCCCAGCGCACTCGCACTCGCCATAGTCGAAGAAATTCCCGGCACAACTTCGGTAGTAAACTTTCCCGACAAACGGTTGAACAAATACATAAACGAGCCGTAGAGAAAAGGCTCACCCTCGCACAAAACCGCCACATCCCGGCCCTCAGTGAGGTGGGCGGCAATTTTCTCGGCAGCAACATCATAATAAGGTTGCGACGATCGCGTCGGACTAAAAGGCAGCGGCATCGGAATCTCAATTTGTTCTGGACGCAAATAATCTGCGACGATCGCCCGCGCCAGCACCTTACCATTTTCCATCGCCGGATATGCAATGACCGGCACCGATTGCAAAATCCGATAAGCTTTCAAAGTAATCAATTCAGGATCGCCAGGGCCGATGCCCAATCCGTACAATTTACCAGCAGTCTCAGTCATAATTCGTCCTCTTTAGCTAAAGCATTCACGGCCGCCGTTGCCATTGCACTGCCACCGCGCCGCCCCTGCAGCGCGATAAATGGCACTCCCCGACTGTTGGCTGCGAGTTCGGCTTTAGATTCGACCGCCCCTACAAATCCTACCGGAAAACCCAGAATCAAGGCAGGTTTGGGGGCTCCAGCATCCAGCATTTCCAGCAGTCGGAACAAAGCAGTCGGGGCATTGCCAATGGCCACCACCGCACCATCTAAGTTATCTAGCCACAAATCCAGTGCCGCAGCCGATCGAGTATTTCCGATTTGGCGCGCCAACTCCGGGACATCGGGATGCCAGAGGGTGCAAATCACCTGATTGTTAGCGGGAAGCCGCTTGCGGGTGATGCCTTCGGCTATCATTCGCGCATCGCACAAAATCGGCGCGCCTGCGGAAAGGGCTTGACGTCCGCGGGTGGCGGCACCGGGGGAAGCTGCTAAATCTGCAACAATATCTGTCATTCCGCAACTGTGAATTAGTCGCACGGCGACGGATTCTAAGTCTGGTGGCAATTTTGACAAGTCTGCTTCGGCGCGGATTGTGGCGAAGGATTTTGTGTAGATTTCTGTTCCGTCTCGGATGTAGTCAATCATGGGGAAGAAGGAAGAAGGAAGAGGGAAGAAGGAAGAAGGAAGAGGGAAGAAGGAAAAGATAGGGTGACTTTCGTGTTGTAAATAACGGGAATTGGAAATTTGGAGGCTCTTTTTGATTATCTTTAAAATGGCTATGACAATTTTGTTTGATTTGTGAACGAGCTTTTTAAAATGAACCGCGTTGGCGTAGCCTGCGCGAAGCGCTTAGGCGCAAAGGGCGCGAAGGAAGAAAGAGAAGGGGAGATGATTACAATTTGTCTGTTTTAATGGATGTTTTTTTAGTTTAATTTTTGATTTTTGGGATTCATTAATTTTTGCAATTTGTCGATCGCCCACCGATCGCAAAATTCGCCAAATGACTCGTCCGGTTCTCGAAATTGCTGGTAGGCGCGCAGCATTTGCTCGATCGCGCGGGGCATTTCGGCTACTGTCACGGCGGGGAAGATTTGCCGTCCAAAGGGCAGGTCTTTTTTACCTACATAAATGTTGTAACCTGCGATCGTCTGGTTTTCCTGCTGCATCTGAATTCCGATTAGGGTGATGTCAATTGGCTGGTGTTGGGCGCAGGATTTTTCGCAGCCGCTGAAATGGATGTTTATCGATCGGTCGATCGTCAGTTTTTTCGCTAAATCCTTCGCCATTGTTAGGGCGTGACTTTGAGTATCTGTCGCCGCCGACGCGCAGCCGCTGCTACCGGCGCAAGCAACTAAGCAGGAATCTAGATTGGTTGGGGATGAGTGCAATCCTAAATCGGCGATTTGCTGTTTGACTTCAAAAACTTGGGAGTTGGGGATGTCGGAAATCAGCAGATTTTGCCACGGTGTAAGCCTCAGAGTGCCGTTGGCGAATTTTTGGGCTAAGTTTGCCAAATTCCGCAGTTGCTTTGATTCTAGCTTGCCTAGAGGCAGGGCAATGCCGATGTAGGAAAAACCGGACTGTTGCTGACGGTGGATGCCGAGATTGGCGTTGGGTTCGATCGCATTTTCTGAAAGTTCGATCGCGCTTCGCCCCAAGGGAAACGGCAATTTTGTCTCTACTTTTTCGAGATAATTTTCAACGCCCCAATCGGCTAGCAAGTGCCGCAATCGCGGTTTTTTGCCATCAATTCGCGGTCGATTTTTGGTGTATTCCAGATAGATATTAGCGAGGGCTGCTAATACTAAAATAGTTTGAGATTGTTCGATAATAATTCCTGTGTTTCCGTTCAAATAGAGGCGAAAAACTATTTCAAAATTGGTCGAACTCCTTTCTGCTACTAATAAAATATCGTTCCGTAAATTGCGGATTGAAACTAATTCTCCGCCATCAAAACCAATGCTGAATTTAGCCGAAAGTTCGGCTAATTCGGGATGTGTTTGCAGGTAATCGTCCCAAGCTTTCACTAGGGGGCGAGTATCGAGTAACTGCTGTCGGTCGATTCCTGCTGTCGGGCTTGCCATCATGTTGCGAATCGGGTCAACTTCAACGCGGCGAGACGCTAATCCCAATTCCTGCAAATCTTGCCAAACTTCTGGGGGAATTTCTGAGTGCAATTCTCGGATTTGCAAATTTGCCCGATTTGTGATTTGCAAACAGCCGGTACTGTAGCGATCGACTAAATTGGCGATCGACCAACATTGCTGTACGCTTAAAATTCCCCCCGGAATCCGCATCCTCGATAAAACTCCGTCTCGGGCTCGGGAACCGTAAAATAGGCCGGGACAAGTTGGTAAATCAGTCAAAACTAACAAATAATCTCCTCCCCGTGCGACGCAGGGAATGTAAAGTAAACTTCCTGAAATCGGCATTCTGACTTTCACAGTTGCGGCACAGCGCCGGAATTGCACCGGACTTTCCCGCTTTCAGGTTTAAGAAATGTATCACAAGTCGATCGCCCGCTGCTTAAATTCTCAATTTTCTTAACAAATGCCCGCTAATTTTGTATAGTTTTCAGAGGAATAGCGAGAAACCGGCTTTTTTACAAAAATATAAAGGTTACAGACGGCAGATTCCCTAAAAAAACAAATTTATATGGTTAAAATGCACTTAGGAGTGAGTTAAAATAATGACTCGTTGGCCCAGATTTATCAATCCGAAAAACAGTGCAAGTGCAGTTCTTTAGCACAGCCACAATAGATTTTTTTTAAATTGTTCATCTGCGTGCATCCCTGTCGATCGGCTTGACATCTGCGGTTGACCTTTTTATCAAAAAATTATCCAATAAATACTGTAAATTTAAGCTCATATTATTGTTGAAAATTGATAAATCGTAATTACCTTGGCGCAATGCACAAATGGCTTTCGGTTGTGGGAATTGGGGAAGATGGACTTTCGGGATTGAGCTCGATCGCCCGATCGTTACTCGATCGATCTAAAATCGTTGTCGGGGGCGCGCGCCACCTCGCAATGCTACCAACCGACGACACCCGCGAAAAATTAGTTTGGGCTTCACCCCTGCAAACAACCATTGACGACATTATCCGCAGGCGCCCAGAATCTGTCTGCGTGTTAGCAAGCGGCGATCCGATGTGTCACGGGATTGGTGTCACGCTGTCGCGCCAAGTTCCGATTTCGGAAATGATTGTGATTCCCGCAGCATCGGCTTTTAGTCTGGCTTGTGCCCGTTTGGGTTGGGCGCTGGCGGATGTTGAGACTTTTAGTTTAACAAATCGCCCGATCGCCTCGATCGCCCTTGCTTTGTCTCCGGGGGCGCGTTTGCTGGTGTTGAGTGCCGATCGGCACACGCCGGGAAAGGTCGCCGGTTTGTTGACTGAGCGGGGGTTTGGCAGCAGTTTGATGACTGTGTTCGAGCGGATGGGGTCGGAGGCGGAACGGCGGATCGAGGGGGTTGCAGCGGCTTGGAATGTGGCGGATTTGGCGGATTTGAATGCGATCGCCATTGCAGTTGCAGCCGATCGGCAAACTCTTATCCTCCCTCGAACTGCGGGTTTACCGGATGCTGCGTATCGCCACGACGGACAGTTGACTAAACGGGAGGTTCGAGCCGTTACTCTGTCTGCGTTAGCGCCGATTCCGGGGGAGTTGCTGTGGGATGTGGGGGCGGGCTGCGGCTCGATCGCGATTGAGTGGATGCGGAGTCATCGGAGTTGTCGGGCGATCGCGATCGAACGCCATCCAACTAGACTGGAATACATTGGTGAAAATGCCTCTAATTTGGGTGTTCCCGAACTCCAAATTGTGGCGGGAGACGCACCGGCAGCTTTGGCAAATTTGCCGAAACCGGATGCTATTTTCATCGGTGGCGGTGTCACTGTTGAGGCTTTGTTAGAAACTTGTTGGAATGCTTTAGGTGAAGGCGGCCGTTTAGTTGTGAATGCGGTGACAATTGAGAGCGAACTTACGGTGCTGCAATGGCATTCTTTGCACGGCGGCGAACTAATTAGAATTGGGATTCAGCGGGTTGGGGCGATCGGTTCTTTTCAGGGTTGGAAGCCGCTTGCACCGGTGACTCAGTGGGCGGTTGTTAAGAGTTGAAAGGTAATAAAAATGAGATTCAACATCAAGAATATTATCCCGCAATTGCGATAAAATTGTATGTCACCGTATCCCGATCCGTCCGAGGCGGCAGTCAGGACACTTGCAGTCAGATCAAATAATCCCCGATCTTCTATTTAGAAATACTTTGGCGAGATTTGAGTTCATAGTAGATGGGCCACCCGTATCACAACAAGCTCGCAGACGAGATCGTCTTAAAGCTTGGAAAATGACGGTGAGAGAAGAGGCTGAAAAATACTGGTCTTCAGAGCAAAAAACAGCTACCGGGCTCGTTATGCTCCAGATAACTTATTTCTACGATTCTGTTAAAATTGATGTGGATAACATAGTAAAGCCAATTCAAGATGCAATTATAGGGTTAGCCTACGTCGATGACGATCAAGTAACCGATGTTATAGTCCGCAAGAGGAATTTATCGGGTAACTTTAAAGTAGAAAATATGACCTCTATCCTAGCGGAAGGATTTGCTCGTGGTAATGAATTCTTGCACATTGTCGTAATTAATGATCCTGACCAAGAGGTACTGACATGATAGCAACCCCAACTGCAAACATAGAAAGAGAGCGCTTACTCCAATTAGCAGAAGAGTATCGTGAGAGAGGTTATGAAGTTTCATTTCATCCAAACCTGGAAGATTTACCTGACTTCCTGAAAACCTATCGCCCCGATATGATAGTGCGCCTGGGTGAAGAGTCAGTAGTTATTGCAGTCAAATCACGCTCCTCACTCAATTCATCTTCTACTCAATATTTACGCAATTTAGCCCAAGCAGTAGCAGAAAATCCTGGTTGGAGATTTGAGTTAGTGATGACTAACCCGGAGGATGCAGTCTATTTTCCAAAAGCTGAGGGTTCTCTGCAAGAGGATGAAATAGAATCTGGCTTACAAGTGGCAAGGCAACTTGTAGCACAACAACATCTAGAGTCAGCTCTGCTATATTCCTGGTCTTTAGTTGAGGCAACTTTGAGAATTGTTGCGAAAAATGAAGAGCTAAGTTTGCCAAGATTAGAGCCACTTTATTTAGTAAAAAAACTGGCAACTGAGGGGCTAATTTCCCAATCTGAGTATCAGTTACTAATGAATATGCTTTCATTGCGTAACGCTATTGCTCATGGCTTTAAAACTACACAACTTACGCAAAACTCTGTATGCGAACTGATTGAAATTGCAGAGGAACTATTGGAATCTCTGCATACTGGTGAAGCAACAGCGTAACATTTGAAAAAGCATAAAATTTACGCACTGAACATAAAACAGCCTGGTTTGAGATTGCTCACCCGCTGCAATGATCAAAAAATCGTAGTGGTGCGTCAGTTTTGTTAAAAAAAATAGGTTGGGTTTATTTTCGTCAACCCAACCTATTAATTCAATGAGACTTAAGACTTTAGCCTTGATTCACAACGGTTGGTTTTAAACTGTCGGGCGATTCCAAAGATCGATCGACAATAGCAGCATTTACCACAGATTCCTGAATCGGTTTCCGGGCTTCAATTAAACCCAGAGCTTTCGTGACACCTTCGGGTAAAATCACCACCAAACTGCCGGCCGGCGCTTCGTCTAGGGCTTTGTTAACCGCCGTTATTTCGTCGAGAATCAACTCGTATGCAACTTTAGATCTATCGGCAGTTCCAGCAGAAATCGCCTCTTGAATCCCTTGGCAAATTAACTTTGCTACCACACCCGGTTCTCGCCCGCGCCTGTCAATATCTTCTTTGACAATAATGCGATCGAACATTTCGGCCGAAAGTTTGCCCAAGGTGACAAAATCTTCATCTCGCCTATCCCCCGGCGCACCAACTACCCCGATCCGCATTCCCGGCCAATTCTGCACGAAACTGCCCAAAGCTTGGTAGCTGTGGGGGTTGTGGGCGTAGTCCAGCAAAGCGTGATAGCTGCCCAAATTAAACAAGTTCATCCGTCCGGGAGTTTGACCTACCGATGCCTGGAAGCTTGACAAAGCTGCCCGAATATCTTCTATTTTCAAGCCTTGGGCAAAGGCCGCCAAACAAGCTGCTAAAGCATTAGCAATCATAAACGGCGCGCGCCCGCCCATCGTCAGCGGCACGTTCACCGCCTGCTCGATTCTCAGCGTCCAGTCGCCTTTCAAAATCGACAAATACCCATTTTCGTAAATTGCCGCCAGCCCGCCGGCAGCGGTATGTTTGGCAACCAGTTCGTTTTCCGGGTCCATCGAAAAGTATGCAATTTGAGCCTTGACACGCTGCGCCATTTGTGCGACTAGCGGGTCGTCTGCATTTAACACTGCATAGCCTTTGGGCATTACCGACTCGACGAGGACGCTCTTGAGTTTGGCGAGTTGTTCCACGGTGTCGATGTCGCCAATTCCCAAATGATCGGCCGCGACGTTCAAGACTACGCCGACATCGCACTGATCGAAGCCCAAGCCCGATCGCAAAATTCCACCTCTAGCCGTTTCCAGCACCGCCACTTCCACCGTCGGATCGGACAAAATCAAGTGAGCGCTTTGCGGCCCGGTATTATCTCCGCTTTCAACCAAATAATCGCCGATATAAGTGCCGTCGGTAGTCGTGTAGCCGGTAATTTGACCAGTCTGCTTGAGAATGTGGGCCAGCAGGCGAGTTGTTGTAGTTTTGCCGTTGGTTCCAGTCACTGCTAAAATCGGCACCCGGCTGTGTTGAGGCGAGGGGAAAAGCATATCGAAGACTGCGCCGGCAACGTTGCGGGGCAAACCCTGACTCGGGGCGACGTGCATTCTGAAACCCGGTGCTGCGTTTACTTCGACGATCACGCCGTTCGTATCCCGCAGGGGCACAGAAATATCGTCTGTTACTACGTCAATGCCGGCGATGTCCAAACCGATGATTTTGGCCACTCTGGAAAACAGCCAGACGTTTTCTGGGTGGATTTCGTCAGTGCGATCGACTGCAATGCCACCGGTACTCAAATTTGCTGTGGCGCGCAAAAATACTCTTTCGCCCGCCGGCACTACCGAGTCCATCGCGTAGCCTTGTTTTTGCAGCAAATCGAGGGTCAATTTGTCGATCGTGATCCGGGTGAGTACGTTGTCGTGTCCGTCTCCCCGCTGCGGATCGCGGTTTACTTCTGCGACGAGCTGTTCTACTGTATCCCTGCCGTTACCCACAACGTTAGCGGGGACTCGTTCTGCGACTGCTACGACTTGTCCGTTGACTACTAACACTCTGTGGTCGCGGCCGGTGTAGTAGCGCTCGACAATGATGCTTTTTGTTTTTGAGGCGGCGCTGGCTAAGTCGTAGGCTTCTTCTGCTACTTCCCAAGAGTTGATGTCGATTGTAATCCCGCGGCCGTGGTTGCCGTCTAGAGGTTTGAGGACGATCGGAAAACCGCCCACATCTTCGATCGCCCCCTGCAGTTCGTCCAAATAATGAATCACCGTCCCTCTCGGCACCGGCACGCCCGCCGCACCCAGAATATTTTTGGTACCTTCCTTGTCGCAGGCTAGTTCTACCCCCAAAACTCCCGTGCGGTTGGTCAGAGTTGCCTGAATCCGCTTTTGATGAACTCCGTAGCCTAGTTGAATCATAAACCGGGCGCCCAAGGGCAACCAGGGAATCCCGCGCGCTTCTGCTTCCTTGATCAGGGTTTCGGTACTCGGCCCGAGGGCTGCAGACAAAGCAAACTCTCTGAGGTCTTTCAAATCTTGCGCTAATTCCGCCGCAGGATAAGAGCCTGTATCGGCAATGCTCTGGCACATCCGCACCCCCGCCCTGGCTGCATAGCGACCTGCTTGTTCGTTTTGATACTCGATTACTACTTGGTAAATCCCTGGTGTGGCAGTCTCGCGGGTGCGACCGAATCCGGCGGGCATTCCTGCCATTTCCTGAAGTTCTAGGGCTACGTGTTCGATTACGTGTCCCATCATTGTGCCTTCTCGCACCCGTTCCAGGAAGCCTCCCCGATGGCCGGGAGAACAGTGATGGTCGTCCAAACTCGGAAGTGCTGCGGTCAAGCCTTCGTAGAAGCCTGGAATTTCAGATGTGGTTTTATCTGCCAACTCCTCTAAATCCAGACGCATGAGTACGAGTTTGTGGCGTCGGATGCTCCAGTAGTTGGGGCCGCGTAAGGTCTGGATTTTAAGTATTTTCATCGCAGTTATAGGGGTATGGGGCGCGAAATCTTATAGGTAATTGGAGCATTTATTCAATTTGGAGCTTACTTGGACGATCGACTGTTCGCAGCGAACAGTTTGACAGTGAATTTCTAGTGATTAGCGGGAGCGTCAATCTTAGATTTTAGATTTTAGATTTTAGATTTTAGGTTTATTCTACAGACAGATCGATCGTCTCGGAGATCCAACAAAATTCTAAAATCAGGGGTTCTCAACACTCATAGCGTCGCGGGCGCAATATCCGTTTTTGGGCCCGTCAGCGTTGAAAATTCATGGCAGAGCGATCGGCTCAAAACAAGCAAAAGTCAAGGTTCGGCAGAAACTAGAACGCAGAAGGTAGCATTATTTTGTTGATTCTACCTTCTGGGGTCAGCCCGTGGCTTCACGGCTAATCTATTGTATTCCTGCATCCATTATTTGACCGGAATGCCACCTAATTTCTGGCGAATCAATGACTCTAATATTCTGCATTAGTTAGTTAGCTGTGCGACATTCCGAAGGCCAGCCAGACTCCGAACAAGCTGCCGATGCCATCGGTTGGCCTAGGGGCATATTGTAGCAATCGCCGTGACACAGCACGTGCAAGCGCATATTGAACAGACTTAAGGGTTCTGTCGCTCCTACTTGGGACTCATTGGTATAAAAGTTTTCCCGAGAATCAACAATAGTCACAGTGCCTTTACCGAGAACTTTCAGAGTATCGTCTCCCTCAAATAAGGCGCAGGTATCTTCGTCAATACCAATAGCGAGGCGATCGGGATAGCAAGCCACAGCCGACAGCAAGCGAGCCATGCGGTTTCGGTTGTGAAAATGCTGATCGACGATAATCTCTGGAATAATGTTAAGTCCGTTTGCCATATCTACTAAAGAACGATTCGGCGACGCGCCGCTTCCCCCACCTGCAATCATGTGATATCCCATCACCGCAGCACCCGCGCTAGTGCCGGCGAGGGTAATCTTGCCTTCTTGAGCTTCTTTGCGAATTTTCTCCATCAGCGGGGTGTCCGCCAGCAGCCCGCAGAGCCGCAGTTGGTCGCCACCTGTGATGAATACGCCCGTACAGTCTTCTAAATAATCTTTCCAGACGGGATTTTCTGCTTGTTGGCGTTCGCGGATGTCCACTACTTTGACAGCGCTAACGCCCATTTCGTCAAATATAGTGCGGTAGCGGTTGCTCGTTCCTTCGGGGTCTCGCGAAGCGCAAGGAACGATCGCCAGCCGAGCGTTTGTCCCCCCAGCACGGCAAAAAAAGGTATTCAGAATCTCTCGCCCGTGAACTTTGTCTTCGGCTCCTCCGATGACCATAATCGAGGTTTTGATCCGCTGGGGAAGATTTTGTTCGAGGGCTGGAGATGTCAACTGCTGCATGGTGTGTCTTCCTCTGGTGGATGTGAAATTCAATTTTGCTGTGGTTGTGGGTAGAATTGGGCTTTTTAAGAGTAAATATTTTTTTGTAGCAGTGATGTGCGGGCGGCGTAACTATCCCTCGCCAGAATCGCCTCACGCGCGATCGGGCAGTTTGGGGGCGAGTTTGCTCGATCCGCTGTCCTGAGAACTGATTATTTTTGTACAACAAAACCGGACACCAGACAAAGGAAGAGGATTTAACTTGCAAAAATTCTCACAAATTATAAGAAATTATAAATAATAATGCAATTACTGAAAACGGATATCCCTCTAAGGGTCAAACTAGAGGAGATGTATCAATAAATTCCAATTATTTTGCGATTTGACGTTGTAACTCTATTTCCAGAATTTTTTATCGCTCCCCTAGCATCGGGACTGATGGGCAAAGCCTTAGCTAAAAAGATTGCTGAGGTGAATTTTGTCAATCCCCGCGATTTTACCACAGACAAGCACCAGCGAGTCGATGACGAGCCTTACGGGGGCGGAGTCGGGATGCTGATGAAGCCGGAACCGATTTTTGCGGCGGTGGAGTCGCTACCTGTGTTACCGAGGCGCGAGGTGATTTTGCTGACTCCGCAGGGCGAACCGATGCAGCAGCCGATGTTTCGGGAGTTCGCCACCGATCGCGATCAGTTAGTGTTGATTTGCGGGCACTATGAAGGTGTGGACGATCGAGTGCTGCATTTGGTAACTCGCGAAGTGTCTCTAGGCGATTTTGTGCTCACCGGGGGCGAAATTCCGGCTTTGGCTTTGATAAATGGGGTTTTGCGATTGTTGCGGGGAACTGTCGCAAAGGAAGATTCGCTGAAGTTTGAGAGTTTTGAAGACGGACTTTTGGATTATCCGCAGTACACTCGACCGGCCGATTTCCGGGGATTGAAGGTTCCCGACGTATTGCTGTCTGGTAATCACGCAGAAATTGCTCGCTGGCGCAAGGAACAGCAAATTGAAAGAACTCGCCAAAGGCGGCCGGATTTGTTGGAGGATTAATTAACTGAAGTAGATGGAATAAGTCATTGGTCATTAGTCATTGGTCATCAGAAAGAAGAGGTATACAGCGAGCTTTTGAGCGATCGATAATTTACGTTTAATTAGGTCGATTTACTTAGCAAGTTGCTCGTTACCAGACCGAGCCTGGTAATGCAGATAGGCGAGGCTCTACCTTTTTTGATCTGGCAACTTACAGGATACAAAACTGTAGGAGGTGCTTCAGTTAATTTTTCGCTCCTCAGTACAAATTTAACTTGTAAATTTATGCCGAATCTTTATATCATTGGCGGCGCTAACGGTTCCGGCAAAACCACTGCATCAATGAGTTTATTACCCAACTTTCTGGACTGTTTAGAATATGTCAATGCTGACGCGATCGCGGCTGCACTTTCACCATTCAATCAACAGTCGGTAGCCATTACCGCCGGACGCATTAGGCTAGAAAGACTGCAAATTCTGTCTAATTCGGAAACAGATTTTGCTTTTGAAACTACTCTAGCAGCCCGCAGCTTTGCAGCTTTTGTAAGAAGTTGTAAAACTAAAGATTATACAATTAACTTAATTTACTTTTGGGTGCGATCGCCCGAACTAGCCGTAGCAAGAGTAGCCCGACGGGTAGCTAGCGGCGGTCATTCTATCCCAGAAGATGTCATCCGCCGCCGCTATGACAGAGGACTGGGAAATTTGATTGCTCTGTATTTGCCACTGTGCGACAATTGGATTATCTATGACAACTCTCACGAAACTGCTCAGTTAGTGGCTGAAGGAATGATCGATCAAGAACAGATCATCTATAATCTTGAAAGCTGGAATCAAATCAATCAAAGATCAAATGAACACATTAAAACCCAGACAACTTTTATCTACAAAGATTAATGAGGGAGTAAAAGCTGCCATTGCGGCTGCTATTGAAAAACACCGCAAATTAGGCGAATCTATTGCGATTTGGCAAGATGGAAAAGTTGTAATTTTAACAGCCGATCGTATTCCTCCAATATCTGCCGAAAAGTAAAAAAGGTCGATCGCCCAAAAAACTGACTAATCTCGACACAGACTGTGAAATAATTGTCTGCTGTCTGCATTTGGCAAACATCTACTTTTTTTTACATGAACATCCGCATCGGTAACGGCTACGACATTCACTGCTTAGTTCCAGAACGCCCCCTAATCCTCGGCGGCGTACACATTCCCCACGAATTAGGCTTATTAGGACACAGCGACGCAGACGTGCTTACCCACGCGATTATGGACGCGATGCTGGGAGCTCTCAGCTTGGGAGATATCGGCCTGTATTTCCCGCCAACTGACCAAAAATGGAAAGGTGCAGACAGTCTAGTGTTGCTAGAACAAGTCAATCAGTTAATATTAGATAAAGGCTGGGAAATTGGCAATATAGATTCTGTAATTGTAGCAGAACGCCCCAAGCTGAAACCGCATATTGAGCAAATGCGCGATCGGCTTTCTGGTGTTTTACAACTAAAACCAGACCAAATCGGCATCAAAGCAACTACCAACGAAAAGTTAGGCCCTGTCGGGAGAGAAGAAGGAATCGCCGCCTATGCTGTAGTTTTGTTGATGCTAAAATAGAACTTTAATCTACGTTTTAGGAAGACCAAAACCATGCAAACTGAAACCTTGGATTTAGAGTTACCCATAGACGCGGATATTATCGCATTGGATAAGGACGATCGCATAGTCGTGCTAATCGAGGTCAAAATTAATCAAGCTCAAGAAGCAGCCGCAAAACAGAAAATTGTCGATCGCGCGATCGATTGGGTGAAAACAGCCCTATCAAAACTTTCAGAAACAAATGCGGTCATTCCTTATGCTATGTTTGTTGACCTCGAAGAAATTCTCGTTTTCAAATGGGACGGTACTCTTTTATCTGAAGCAGTTTTATGTTTAAAAACGGCTGACATCCTTCACTATTATGACTCAAAATTAGGCGATCAGCGGATATTTGAGCCATACTTAACTAGGTTGATTGAAGCATGGTTGCGTGACTTAGCTTATAATTGGAAGTCTGAGATTCCGCCAGCATCGGAACAGATAGCAGAAATCGGTTTGCTGCCGTTGCTAGCAGGTGGAACAACAAAGTCAAGGGTAGAAATTGGTGGTGATTTTATATATAGAAACTAACTTTTTGATGAGTATTGCTACAGGGCGCGATCCTGATGCCAATAACTTGTTACTGAGTGTCCCAACATCAGTCCGCATTGCCATACCTGCTATTTGCTGCATGGAAGCTCTCTCGGCTTTAGAAGATGAGATCAAGCGCCGCAACCGTTTTGCAGATGAACAGAAAAAACAAATTAGCCAGCTCAAGCGCGATCTTACTTCGTCTTATGCTAAGTCTCTTTTATTCCATGTAGAAGAGTCTTTGAATGAAAATGAAGGATTGCTCAATAATATTAAAGTACGTCTTTTTGAGGCTCTTGAATTATTAGCTGACAATGTGGAGATGATTGAACTAACAGCAGATACACTGCAAGAAAGCTTGAATACAGTTCTCATTGAAGAAGATCCGACAGATAATTTGATTCTCGCAAAGCATCTTGAATCACGCACACTTACACACTCATGAAATCAAGGTATTTTTGAGTAATAATACAAAAGAATTTAGTGTGCCGGAAGTTCAAGATGCTTTGCGAGAAGCAGGAATAACCAAGTATTTCTCAGTCACTAAAGATTTTCTAGGTTGGCTACAATCTCAGTCATAATCGCACGCAGATGCTACAGTAAATTATTATGAAAAATTTCACTATTTTACATTCAAAGCGCCGCTGGTTGGCTGTTTTGCTAGCTCTAATTGCCACTATCAGTCTGTCTGCTTGTCGTCCCGCCCGATCGCAATTAACCAACAGACTCGTAGTTCCCACCCCCAGCGGCCCGTCTACCTTCAACTACCCGCTAAATCAGTCTGCATATAGCGTTTTTGGCTATATGTACGAGGGATTGATTAACGAAAACGGCTTGACATCTCAGCTAGAACCAGGTTTAGCAGAGTCCTGGAAAGTATCTAAAGACGGCAAAAAGATTGTCTTCACCCTGCGAGAGGGATTGAAATGGTCTGACGGCGAACCCATGACAACAGATGACATTATTTTCAGCTATGAAAAGATTTATTTCAATGACAAAATCCCTAGCGGCTTAAAAGATACTCTGAGAGTTGGCATGAGTCGCCAATTCCCCAAACTCAAAAAAATTGACAGCCGCCGCGTAGAATTTTCCGTTGCAGAACCCTTTGCTCCTTTTATTAGATATGCTGGAGGAATCCCAATTTTACCAGCTCATATTTTACAGGAAGCTGTCAGCAATACCGATGCAGGTGGCAACTCCCAATTCCTGTCTACTTGGGGTACAGATACCGATCCGAAAAAAATTGTCGGTAACGGTCAGTACCGAATGCTAAGCTATACTCCCAATCAGCGCGTGGTTTTGGAACGAAATCCGTATTTTTGGCGCAAAGATGCTGAGGGAAATGCTCAGCCCTACATCCAGCAAATTGTTTGGCAAATCATTGAAAATACTGACAATCAACTGTTGAATTTTCGATCGGGCGATTTGGATACTCTGGACGTGCAGCCGGAGGTGTTCCCCCTGTTGAAACGAGAGGAAAAACGCGGCAAATATACGGTTTTCAACGGCGGCCCGGACACTGGTAGTGTGTTTATGACCTTCAATCTGAATCAGGGGCGCAATGCTCAAAATCAGCCGTTTGTAGACCCGGTTAAGTCTCGCTGGTTTACCAATCAGGAATTTCGGCAGGCCGTAGCCTACGGTATAGACCGATCCGCCATGACTAACAATATCTATCGCGGACTTGGCGCGCCCCTGTATTCCCCAATTCCGGCACAAAGTCCCTTTTACTTGTCTCCAGAACAGGGATTAAAAACTTACGATTACGATCCGCAAAAATCGAAAGAGTTGCTGTTGAATGCTGGTTTTAAATATAATAGTAACGGCGATTTGTTGGATGCTGAGGGCAACAAGGTTCGATTTACTTTGTTAATAGCGGCGGGGAAAAAAGTTCGGGAACAAATGGCAACGCAAATTAAGCAAGATTTGGGTAAATTGGGGATGCAAATTGACACGCAGTTCCTGAGTTTTAATACTTACGTGGAAAAGCTGCGCCTGACGCGGAATTGGGATACTTACCTCGGCGGTTTTACGGGAGGTACTGAACCGCACAGCGGCTACAATATTTGGTCTGTTAATGGGACTTTGCACAGTTTCAACCAGGGCCCGCAAGCTGGAGAACCGCCGATTAATGGTTGGAAAGTGTACCAATGGGAGCAAAAAATCGATGACCTTTATGTGAAGGCTTCCCAAGAGCTTGATGAGGCGAAGCGCAAGGAGCTTTATGGGGAGGCGCAGGAGATTATAGCGGAACAAGTGCCTTTTATTTATATGGTCAATCCGCTGACTTTTGAGGCGGTGCGCGATCGCATTTCGGGAATTCGCTATAGCGCCCTCGGCGGTGCTTTCTGGAATTTGTACGAGCTGAAAATGGCAGAATAGTTAGTTGTTAGTTGTTATTGGTTAGTTGTTATTGGTTAGTTGTTATTGGTTATTGGTTACTAACAACTGATAACTGATAACTGACAACTAACAATTGACAACTGAAAACTGATAACTGAAAACTGATAACTAACAATTGACAACTGAAAACTGACAACTGACAACTGATAACTGAAAACTGACAACTGATAACTGAAAACTGACAACTGAAAACTGAAAACTGACAACTGACAACTGACTAATATTTATGCAGCCTGAAATTTTACAAAAATTGCTCGAATCTGTGGCGGCGGGCGATGTAAGTCCCACCGCAGCTTTGGATAAATTAAAGCATTTTGACTTTCAACAAGTAGGCGATTTTGCCAAAATTGACCATCACCGCACCTTAAGAACTGGTTTTCCTGAAGTCATCTTTGGCCTAGGGAAAACGCCAGACCAAATTGTTGAGATTGTCGAGGCGATGCGCGGGCGAAATCCTGTGGTGATGGCGACGCGAATTGAACCGGAAGTTTTCGAGCGATTGCAACAAAAAATACCCGATTTGTGCTACTACCAAAAGGCTCGAATTTGTGCAATTTCTGCTGATTCCCCAACTCGCCAGCATCCGGGTACTGTGACTATTATCAGTGCGGGAACGGCGGATTTGCCTGTGGCGGAAGAGGCGGCTGTGACGGCGGAACTTTGCGGTTTTGAGGTGCGGCGTTTGTGGGACGTGGGAGTTGCTGGAATTCACCGCTTGTTGAATAATCGGCACGTGATTGATGATGCTGATGTGTTGATTACGGTTGCTGGTATGGAAGGTGCTTTGCCGAGTGTAGTTGCGGGTTTGGCGGATTGTCCGGTGATTGCGGTGCCGACAAGTGTGGGTTACGGCGCGAGTTTTGGGGGGATTGCTCCTCTTTTAACTATGCTCAATTCTTGTGCGGCCGGTGTAGGTGTGGTTAATATTGATAACGGGTTTGGTGCGGCAATTTTAGCTTGTCAAATCTTAAGAACTGCTGACAAAGTAGGGAAAAATTAAATAAGCTGTATTGGATTTAACTTGCCTTAAACTTCCATTGTACTCCCAACAGAAACTATCCCGAACAGTTCTGGACGCACTTCCGATAAAGCAATCGGGTTTTTTATTTTTTCGGCGGATTGCAGTCAAGGATTTTGGTAAAAAAATCTGGTTTCTGGGAAAGGTGCGTTCTGGAGTCCTTGGTTTAAGAGGTCGTCCGCGCTACAAACCGTTTTTGTGATGGTAATCGATCGGACGCGATCGCAGTCCTAATTATCGACCTTGAATCTGCGGTTTCTCTATCGATTCCCTGACTCAATGCCAGCCTTCTCTCTCAAAGTCCAAGGTTCAAGAGATGCACAGCCTCTGCATCTGCATTACCAGGCTGTGCCTGGTAACGAGCTATCTAAAATCTACAATCTACAATCTCAAATCGACTGATTTTTTACATTTTTGAGAAAGGCTATATTCTTGAGGGCGGGTTCTGAACGCCCGCCCTAGGGATTGTTTGAACAAATGCAGACATATCCCAAACATCAAGCTCAGCCGCCTTGAAAATCCAGCCAATGCGGATAACCGGAAGAATCCTCTGCTTTCAACTTTTGAGCCTGATAGGTCTTGGTAGTCCAATTAGCTACTGTTTGCAGGTTTTCTGTCAGACAACTTTCGCTGCCAAATGCTTCAAATCCCAAAGTCCAAGAGGGATTGCCGTTAATGTTCAATTGAGTAACTTCGACGCTGCAACCTTGGGGAACTGGGGCTTCTACTGGTACAGATATTAAGGAACCGGGGGCTGAAACTTGGTAAAGACGCAGCGCTCGCTTTTTCTTGACTCCCATCCACTTTCCTGTCGCCAGAATATCCGCCGATACCGGTGCCATCGTGTCGGCACAAACCCACTTGAGCCACTTCTCGGCCTTGCCTTCCCAGCGGTTGCCGAACTGCATCGCCCCTAACTCTCCCTGGCGCCACTTTACTTCTAGGGTTTTCCCGCGCAGCTTGACTCCCAAGTAGTCGCAACCGGGTACTAGCAAATATATGTCTTCGCGCTCTTCTGGAGGCGACAGATACCCTCCGAGACTATCGCTTCCAAACCATTGCCCGATCGATTTTGGCAACGCACCGTTATAAAACCACCGCATTTCCAGACTGGCCCGCATAAACTTTTCCTCCGTTCCACAATTTTCGTCAAACCCAGACCGGATTTGCTACACACCATCGACTTCTGCACGTCTCAACTCTATCCTCCCCCCTCTTGGGTTCAGAGTCTACTCTCAGAGGATGTGAGATTTGAAAATTGCGAATATGCGAATAATTGATTATATAAGGGTTAAGAGCTTGTCTACTGTGGGATTTTTGGTGGAAACTCAGGTCAAAATAGGGTATTTGAAAAAAAAAATTACGCAATCCTTTACATTTCTTCATAAGTCTGTTACATTTAGTTACAGTACATGAAAAACAATTTAGGAAACAGACATGACTAACAAAGGCTTAATGCTGGACGACCAAGGTAAAATGAACAATTTTGCGATCGAGCCGACAGTATACATCGATGACGAACCCCGCACAGGCTTTACCCCCTACGCAGAACGTTTAAACGGCCGCCTTGCCATGATTGGCTTTGTTTCTCTCTTGGCTTTAGAAGTTTCGACCAAGCACGGACTGATTAGCTGGCTAACCAACCTGTAATGATTTTGTTAAAAATTAAACTTGACGGCTATGGCTTGCCAGCGATGCACAAATGGCAATCCATAGCTTAACTATTTTTAGGGGCTAGGTTTGGTGAGATAATTAAAATTAAATATTTTAGTGTTACCCTACTCGCGTAAAAATAATGCTCAAACGAATTGTGGCCCTACTTCTGGTGGTTCTAAGCCTCACCTTGACCGGTTGTGTGTCTCAAGTGACCGGACTCAAAAGCCACATTGATACTGGCGACGGCTATCAATTTCTCTATCCTAATGGCTGGCTGCCGATCGCAGTTTCTAATGGGCCCGATGTGGTGTTCCGCGATTTGATCCAGCAAACCGAGAATGTCAGCGTGGTAATCAGTCCAGTCGCGGGCGGAAAAACTTTGGCGGATTTGGGAACGCCGACGGAAGTGGGATACAAGCTTAGCAAAAATTCCCTCGTCTCGACAGATTCTGGCCGCGAAGCTGAATTAATCAGTGCAGAAGCTCGCGAATCGCGATCGAAAAGCTATTACATTTTAGAATACGCCGTCAAACTCCCAAACCAAGAACGGCACAACTTAGCCAGCGTAGCCGTCAGCCGCGGCAAACTTTTTACCCTTAACGTTTCCACTACCGAAGAACGCTGGCCGAAGGTAAAAGAAGCTTTTGAGAAAGTCGTTAAATCTTTCTCTGTTTATTAGGAAATTGGGAATTGGGCGAGCGCGAAGCGGAGGGATGGGGAATAGTTTAAGATCGAAAACTTAATAACTTAAGCCCTCCTACAGCCCTCTATCCTGTAAGTTGCGAGAAAAAAGGAGGCTCTTCGGAACCCCAGAAGCATTACCAGGCAGAGCGAAAGTAACGAGAAATCGCTTAAATTATTAAATTTTCATTCCTTAGTTTATTTTTCTGCCTTCTTACCTCTTCCTTCTTCCTTCTTCCCTCTTCCCTCTTCCTTCTTCCTTCTTAAATTATGAAAATTCCAACTTTTGTATTGGCTTCAGCTTCCCCAGCGCGCCGCAGCCTACTAAATAGCGCTGGGATTCAAGCTGTGATTTGCCCCAGCGACTTTGATGAAGGGCAAATACAAATGAGGGACGCTACTCAATTAGTCCAAGTTTTAGCAGAGGGAAAAGCTGAAGCTGTAGCTAGCTTTTTGCTGGCTAATTCTCACCCGCAAATCCCCAATCCCAAATCGTGTTTGGTGTTGGGATGCGATTCAATTTTGGTCATTGATGGCGAAATTCACGGCAAGCCGAAGGATGCCGAAGAAGCAATTTTGCGCTGGCAGAGAATGTGCGGAAAAGTTGGCGAACTTTATACAGGCCATGCTTTAATTGATACGAGATTTGATAGTTTCGATCGCACAATCGAGCGATCGATCGTTCGCTATCAAGTTACAAAAGTTCATTTTGCCGAAGTTACCTCGCGCCAAATTGTGGCCTACGTCGCTACCGGAGAACCCCTCGCCTGTGCTGGTTGTTTTGCGCTGGAAGGTAAAGGCGGATTTTTTGTGGAAAAAATCGAGGGCTGTCACACGAATGTGATCGGGTTGAGTTTGCCTCTGCTGCGGCGAATGCTGGGCGAAATGGGATATGATGTGGCGGATTTTTGGCAATTTTAATGTTGGCTGGATTGAGCGGAAAATTGGTCTACGAATCTAATTCAAAAAACTGAGTTTTTTTGGGTTTCTACACCTGTAATATTAATTCCGGTTGCACCGTCAGGTGATTGTTGACTGTTGACTGTTGGCTGTTGGCTGTTGGCTGTTGGCTGTTGAGTGTTGACTCGATTTTATTATTCCGATGCAACCGGAAACGATATAACGAACTTTTTTCATAAAAACCCGTTTCTAGCCACCCGCGCGAATCTAAGAAACCGGGTTTTTTGGGGTTTCTGCATTGTAACGAATTCTTCTGGCAAAAACCCGGTTTCTGGGCTACGGATCAAAACAAAAGAAACTGGTTTTTTTCACAAATCCTATCCAAGGACGATCGCCCCGTCGGATACAGAGATAAACTGAAGTTGAGAAGGCGACACATCTTTCACCAAACCCAAAATATTGCCGCTACTAGCTTCTCGAATCACCGTCGCCTTAGTATTTAACACTCTAAAATCAGCAGTTCGGGGCTGTCCGGGAGGAAAAGGGCCGCTGCTGTCATAATCTCTGGCATCACCAATTGTTAAAAACCTTTCGCTCAAAACAATGTCATTTCGTGTCAATCCTCCCGCCAATCCAATCACATCACCTTGGGCAGGATTGTAGTCGAGAATAAAATCTGCCGGCACTTCATCTACTTGACCCAGAAAATTGCCAGCAGGACGTGGTTGATCTGAACCAATTTCTCCCGAAGTTGTTTCAGCTTCTCTTCTGAGGACAAATAAATCTGCACCTTCTCCTCCCCAAAGTCTATCGATTCCAGCATCACCAATCAGAGTATCATTGCCTGTTTCACCTACTAAATTATCGCTGCCTTTACCGCCTCGAACAAAGTCATTTCCCGTACCTCCGTAAGCTACGTCATCGCCTAAATTTCCACTCAGAACATCGTTAGCGCATTCTCCGTACAGGATGTCAAAATCTTGACCGCCGCGAATAGTATCGTTCCCACAACCTCCGATTAAAGTATCGCTGCCGCTGTTCCCGTTCATCAGTTCGGCACCGCCAGAACCTCGGACAAAATCGTCGCCGGCTAAGGCCCGCAAACCTCCAGGAGTGTTGCGGAGAATTCCGTTGGCTAATTGAACGATATCGTCATTGAGAGTAAGGTCAAAAAAATTGGGATCGCTACCTGAATTTGGCAAAGGCCCTGTTAGTAATCTGATGTTTGGGGGATCGGGAATTATGGGGTCGGCGTTTTCAGCTAATGCTCTAACTTCTCCAGGATTTGTTTCTAACATTTGAGGTTTTTCCTGTTTGATTTAGTTGGTTGATATTCTGATCTTAACAAAGGTTTCAATGGGAGCATCTGGGGCTTTGCAACAAGTATTTTTTTACTGTGCGTTTGCTCTCGCTCGCGTGCGCTTGCTCCCCTCGCGCGTCAGACAGCTACAGATGCTCGCGCACAGATGCTCCCGGTTGCAATTAACTATTCTGCGTGAATCTGCTGTGAAAAAAATTAAATTACTGTCAAAATGATCTAAGATCATTTTTCATAAAGTAGCGCTAGACATTACCCCCCCAACCCCCCCGCGAGTTCGGGGGGGCTAAGACTTCATCCATACCACATCTTTAGAAAAATGGTATAAGATAATTTTTCAACAAATATTGCTTGTTGACACCAAAGCGATCGCCCAAATCCGCAAAAAGTTTGAAATGAGCGCTAATAATTGTGGGGATCGCGTACTCTATTACCCGTTAGCAGTCAGTTACCGAAAGCCTGCTGAATGCTAATTGTCATCAACCATTGAGTTAAGTCAGGAATCGTTAATATGCAAGACACTGCGATCGAATCTATTCAAGCCAGAGAAATTCTCGACTCCCGCGGCCGCCCCACCATTGAAGCTGAAGTTTATCTAGCTAACGGTGTTGTCGGGCTCGCCCAAGTCCCCAGCGGTGCATCTACAGGCTCTTTTGAAGCCCACGAATTGCGAGACGGCGACAAAAACCGTTACGGCGGGAAAGGAGTTTTGAAGGCTGTTGCTAACGTCGAGCACAAAATTGCCCCTGCTTTGGCTAATTTGGATGCGATCGACCAAGCACTGGTAGACCAAACCATGATTGACTTGGACGGTTCTCCCAACAAATCCCACCTCGGAGCCAATGCCATTCTCGGAGTCTCCCTGGCCACAGCAAAGGCTGCCGCCGAGACTTTAGGACTCCCCCTTTATCGCTACTTGGGTGGCACTTTAGCGAACGTTTTACCCGTACCTTTGATGAACGTGATCAACGGTGGTTCCCACGCGGACAATAATGTAGACATTCAAGAGTTTATGATTGTACCTGTGGGAGCGCCTTCTTTTAAGGAAGCTTTGCGCTGGGGAGCAGAAATATTTGCTAGTCTGGCTAATGTCTTGAAAGACAAAAATTTGCTGACCGGTGTTGGGGATGAAGGCGGTTTTGCTCCTAATTTGGGTTCCAATCAGGAAGCTTTGGATTTGTTGATGATGGCAATTGAAAAAGCTGGTTACAAGCCTGGGGAACAAGTTGCTTTGGCTTTGGATGTTGCTGCTAGCGAGTTTTACAAAGATGGGCAGTATACTTACGACGGTGTGGCTCATTCGCCGGCGGAATTAATCGATTATTTGGATGGTTTGGCTGGTCAATATCCGATCGTTTCCATTGAGGATGGTTTGCATGAAGACGATTGGGACAGTTGGGTGGCGCTGACTCAGAAAATGGGTAGTAAAGTTCAGTTGGTGGGTGACGATTTGTTTGTGACTAATCGCACGCGCTTGCAAAAGGGAATTGATTTGAAGGCTAGCAATTCGATTTTGATTAAGCTGAATCAAATTGGTTCTTTGACGGAGACTTTGGATACGATCGACCTCGGCAAACGAAACAGCTATCGATCGGTCATCAGCCACCGTTCTGGTGAAACTGAGGATACTACCATTGCTGATTTAGCGGTAGCGACTCGCGCCGGTCAAATCAAGACTGGTTCTTTGTGTCGCAGCGAACGGGTTGCTAAATACAACCGTTTGTTACGGATTGAGGACGAATTGGGCGATCGGGCGATCTATGCTGGTGCGATCGGTTACGGGCCGAAATAAAATTTGGGAATGGGTAATTGGGAATGGGGTAATTGGCAATTGCTATAACCAATGCCCCATGCCATAAGCCCCATCCCTCCGCTTCGCTCCGCCCAATTCCCATGAATAATTAACTAACAGCCGGGAAGTCCCTCGGTATATTTAGAGGGGATGAAAGGCGGGTCGGTCGTCGCGGACGTAGCCCGACAATTTTATACTTCGGGAGCATCTTGATTCTCAATGTACCTCAAGAGTGTTGAGACAGTAACTACACCAACTACACTGTAAAAAGGTCGAAAAAAGGAAGTTTCTGATGCAGCTCACATACAAATACCGCCTTAAACCCACAAAAGCCCAACAGACAACGATTGCGGCTCATCTAGAACTCTGTCGGAGACAATACAACTACCGATTGGGTGAAAGGTTTAGATGGTGGGAATCTACCAGAACACCCATCAACGCTTGCCCTTTAATTGCTTCGATAGTGCCAGTTGAGGAGATTTACAAAAATATTCCCCTGACTAGAGTACAAACTAGAGACGGTAGGAAAAAGGATGATGCAGGCAATCCCGTGACCAGAAAAGGGGATATTTTCTCAAACATTGATGGTGGTTATGTGCAGTGGCAAACTGTACAGTTGGCTGACTTGAAAAACACCAAAAAATTCTTTCCTGACTACAAGCTCTTGGATTCTCAAGTTTTACAGGATGTAGTGAATCGCGTAGAAACTTCCTTTTCAAATTTTACAACGCCCGATCAAAATGGTCATCGTAAAGGTAAGCCCAAATTCAAGGGGCTTCACTACTACAAATCTTTTACATACCCTCAACTAGATAATCTCGATATCATCAAGGATGAGAAAAATAGGATTTGTATTGACCTTGGAAAAATAGGTCGAGTACCGATAGCCTTCCATCGCTCAATACCGCCAGGTTTTAAGGTTAAGACTGGAACAGTTATCAGAGAAGCAGATGGGTGGTATATTTCCCTAACGCTAGAAGATAAAACAGTTCCAGCAACGGTTGTAGAAATTCAACCGACCGACAAAAATACTCTCGGCATTGACTTGGGAATCACTAATTACGTTTACCTTTCCAATGGCGAAAGAATTGAAAATCCTAGATTCTTGAGGAAGTCTGCTGAGAAGTTAGCGAAACTTCAATCGAAACTAGCTGATAGAGTCAAGGGTTCCAAGCCTTGGCAGATTATCAAGAATAAGATTTCTAGGCTGCACCAATTTGTGGCTAGAACGAGACTTGATTTTCAATTCAAAATAGCACATGAGTTGTTCAGCAAGTGTGATGCTTTGGTGGTTGAAGATTTGAGTATCAAGAAGTTGACAAGACGTACTAAAATCAAGACTGATATTGAAGATAACAAGTTAGTCTATTTGCCAAATGGTCAAGCAGCTAAAAGTGGCTTGAATAAATCAATGCTCGATGCTGCACATGGTCAATTAATTGCTGTCCTCAAATATGTTGCTTGGAAATTAGGTAAAGGCATTTTGTTTGTCAACCCCAAGGGAACTTCTGTGCACTGTTGGAATTGTCTCAACAAGGTACCGAAAGAATTGTCAGATCGATGGCATTCTTGTCAGTGTGGAGAATCTTTGGATAGAGATGAAAATTCAGCCAAGCTGATCAAAAGGATTGGTCTAAATTATCACGAAAGTGGCGGGGGAACTTCGTCACTCAAAAAAGCCCTTGTACAAAGGGAAAAAGAAGCCTGCGGTCTAACGGAGTACCGTTAGACCATCAGGTTCGTTCACGGATAGAAAGCCAATTGAGGCAAACCCAAAGTTTCTTCCCAACCCATCATCAAGTTCATGCACTGGATGCCTTGACCGGCTTGACCTTTAATTAAATTGTCGATCGCCGACATCACAATTACTCTGTCAGTGCGGGGATCGACTTCCACGCCAATGTAACAAAGATTCGTGCCACAAGTCCATTTAGACTGCGGATAAACCCCAGCCGGCAACACTTTCACTAAAGGAGAATTGCGGTAAAAAGCGTTGAAAATCGTGATTAAATCTTCCCGTACCAATCCCGGATCGCGCAAATTTGCGTAAACAGTTGCCAGAATTCCCCGCACCATCGGTACCAGGTGTGGAGTAAATTGGACTTTGATGTCTTTTCCGGCTAAATCGCTGCAAATTTGCTCAATTTCTGGCGTGTGGCGGTGGCGGCCAACTCCGTAAGCGCCTATGGAATTGTCAGCTTCTGCTAATAAGAAGTTAACTTCGGGTTTGCGGCCTCCTCCCGAAGTTCCTGATTTAGCGTCGATAATTGCTGTGTCTGGTACGATTAGACCTTGTTTTAGCAACGGTGCCAGGGCTAATAAACTAGCGGTGACGTAGCAACCGGCACAGCCTACTAATTGAGCGTCTTTAATGCGATCGCGATATAATTCTGGCAAACCGTAAACAGCGGTAGCAGCGAGTTCAGAGTCCGATCGCTCGCCACCGTACCAAGCTTTGTAAGTTTCTAGATTTTCAAATCTATAATCAGCCGATAAATCCAAGACTTTGCACCCTTTTTCGATCAGCTTCGGTGCCATTTGGCAAGCTAAACCGTTAGGCAGCGACAGAAACACAACTTCACATTTTTCCGCTACTCGATCTAAGTCGATCGCCTCAACAGTCAAGTCTATGCAGTTAGTCAGATGCGGATAAAGGCTGGAAAAAGGTTTTCCCGCACTGCTATCCCCGCCCAAATACACTACTTCCGCCGCTGGGTGATCTGCCAGCAGTCGCACAAGTTGCACGCCGCCGTAACCTGAAGCGCCGATAATTCCTACAGGCACACGTCCAACATCTCCCATTTTTCTTTATCCCCTCAGCCGTTGAAGTCAAAAACGCTTGAACTTTTGCTGCATTGTAGTACCAAACGCCAACTTTGGTGACAAAGAATTATATTGTTTTGTGATGGAGGTGCATTTTAGAGAATTTTTGGGCTTTCCAGAGGCAGCTAAGACCATAAAATTAAGTAACTGATGCGCGATCGTGCTATAAAATCTTACATAAACCTATCCATAAACCGGGGATTAACATTTTTCGCTTTTTCCTCGAACCTCGCAGCTCAACATCCATCCGTAAAATCCATTACACTAATCCGTTGCCGAACTTCCTATGGGTATCGTCGTAGAAAATGTCAGTAAACAGTTTGGCAGTTTCCAAGCACTCGATAAAGTCAGTTTAGAAATTGAATCAGGTTCCCTAGTCGCATTGCTAGGCCCGTCTGGTTCCGGCAAGTCAACCCTGCTGCGGCTGATTGCAGGTTTAGAAATGCCCGACTCCGGCAAAATCTGGCTGACAGGCCAAGATGCCACAAATACCAGCGTTCAAGACCGCAAAATTGGGTTTGTGTTTCAGCATTACGCGCTTTTTAAGCACATGACAGTGCGAAAAAACATCGCTTTCGGGATGGAAATTCAGAAAACTGCACCCGCCAAAGTCAAATCGCGAGTAGAAGAATTGTTGAATTTAGTGCAATTAGCAGGATTGGGCGATAGATACCCGTCGCAACTTTCAGGCGGTCAGCGGCAGCGCGTCGCCCTAGCGAGAGCTCTGGCTGTGGAACCGAAAGTGTTGCTACTAGACGAACCTTTTGGAGCTCTTGATGCTAAAGTCCGCAAAGATTTGCGCGCTTGGTTGCGCCGACTGCACGACGAAGTGCACGTTACCACCGTCTTTGTGACGCACGACCAAGAAGAAGCGATGGAAGTTGCGGATCACATTACAGTAATGAATAAAGGTCAAATCGAACAAGTAGGCACGCCCGCAGAAATTTACGACCATCCTGCTAGTGCATTTGTAATGAGTTTTATCGGCCCCGTCAATGTCTTACCCAGCAGTTCGAGAATGTTTCAAGAAAACGGCTTTGACTCAGCCAACCCAGAGATTTTCTTGCGCCCTCACGACGTGATAATTGAAACTACCGAAAATAGTGCAACAGTGCCTGCAAGGATCAGTCGCTTGATTCATTTGGGATGGGAAATTCAGGTAGAATTAACCTTAGATGACGGTCAAGTAGTAAACGCTAATTTGACCAGAGAAAAGTTTGACCAATTGCAGTTACAGCCGCAGCAAAGAGTGTTCGTCAAGCCGAAAGGTGCAAAGTCTTTTCCACTGTTTTATTCTATCTAAATTCCGCTCCGCTCGAACGATCGCCCGGTTCGCAGTGCGTCCTGGCATACGCTCCAATTTGCGGACTCGCATTCCGCACTAGGAAGCTGCTGGCGCGTGCCGTTAATCGAGCGGATACCATCTCTTAGAGATCGAGCTAAATTTAAATAGTATCAAAAACTAGAAAGACACGGCCCCGCCATGTCTCTAGTTTTTGATGCTGATAACTGTGGAGTTAGTCTTTAATGTTGCTCACAGCTTTTTTGACTTGTTGCTCAAAAGATGTAGCTCTTGTGTTAGAAGGATTTTTCATCTTATCTCTGTCAGCATCTCCCTGAACTTCATTAATCCCTTCGTTAGCTTTGTCTTGAGTTTCTTCAAGAGACATAGGATCTTTCAAAACTGCTTTTTGAGCTTCTTTCTCAATCCCCAAAAGTTGATCTTCACCTTTTGTGGGGCTGCTGGTAACAGCAAAAGCTGGGAAAGCATTGGAAACAAACATCAATGCACAAAAACAAACAGCTATTAAACTGCGAACAAAACGCTTGGCAGGAAGATTAAAGCTGATAAAAGACATACAAATTTTCTCCATTTTTACAAATTTTCATCGCTGAGATTGTTAACAGGCTGAAGCTCGTTCAAATTCTGTACAATCTTTAGCTCAAGTTGGATCAAAGCAACAGCCTTGAGCAGTGCCTTTTTCTTAAATTGAGGTAATATATAATATTTAGCCAAAAAAACGGGGATTTGAAATCCTTCTCAGGGAATATTTTGGCTTTGTGTCTTCCGATAGATGAGTCTGGTACATCCCTGAAGTCCGATTGAGATTTGAGATGGGAGTATCTGTGGCAGCATCTGAGCCTGCTCTGCTCGCTAAGGCAAAAAACCCGGTGTTTTTGAGAATCGTGGCTGCTATTCGACAGAGATCGATCGAGCAACCGGGTTTTTTGTCCCATGCGTAATATCGTGGACGGTGGCATCGGAATCATAAAATCGAGTCAACAGTCAGTAGGGGCGGTGGATGGTGCGTGCAGGCCCTCTTAACAGTCAACAGTCAACAGTCAACAGTCAACAATCACCTGACGGTGCAACCGGAATTGATATAACTCGTGAAGTTACTGCAGCCGCACGGGAACTTGATGTTGTGCTAGATAAGTCTTAATTTCTCCGACGCTCAGTTGCCCGTAATGTAGGAGGGAAGCCAGGAGTGCGGCTTCTGCTTTGCCCTCTGTCACGGCTTCGTAGATGTGGTGACAGTTACCCGCGCCGCCGGAAGCAATCACCGGAATTTCTACAACTTCGGCGATGCTGCGGGTTAATCCCAAGTCGTAACCCGCTTGAGTTCCGTCAGAGTCCATGCTAGTCAACAGAATTTCGCCGGCACCGCGCTGTGCGGCTTCCTTGGCCCAGACGATCGCATCTTTCCCGGTATTTTCTCGCCCCCCGCGCACGTACACGTCCCAACCGGGATTATCGGCATCTTGTCGTTTGCGGGCGTCGATCGCCACTACAATGCACTGATTGCCGAATCGATCGCTCGCTTTGTCAATCAAACTCGGATCGCGCACTGCTGCTGAATTAATGCTTACCTTATCAGCGCCCGCCCTCAACAAACTTTTAATCGTGTCCAAGGATTGGATGCCGCCGCCGACAGTCAAAGGGATAAATACTCGATCGGCAGTTTGGTATACCACATCAATCATAATGTTCCGGTCTTCGTGAGTTGCGGTAATGTCCAGAAACACCAACTCGTCAGCACCCGCATCGTTGTATACCTGAGCCATTTCCACCGGATCGCCAGCATCCTTAAGGTTGACGAAATTGACACCTTTGACCACGCGGCCGGCTTTCACATCCAAACAAGGCAAAATTCTTTTTGACAACATAAAATTCTCGTGTTTGTAATTTATACCAGTTCCCAAAAAAAATGCAACTGTAGCCTCGCGACCGAAACCATTATGCAGTAAGTCGTATCGTGTCCGATCGATTTTTGCTATGGTAATCGATCGGACACGATATAGCGGTTCTCAAGCTTGGTGAGGTATGCCCTGCGCGGGCCACCCTTCGACTTCTTCGGGCAAGATGCCCTGCGCGGGCCACGGATCCCCACTGCCCTGCGCGGGCCACGGATCCCTGCGCGGGCCACGGATCCCCACTGCCCTGCGCGGGCCACGGATCCCCATCCCTCCGCTTCGCGCTCGCCCCATGCCCCATCCCTCCGCTTCGCGCTCGCCCACGAGAGCACCTCATGTTACTGACCCAATTTATTGAATCTAAAATCTAAAATGCTATTGTTGACAGATACTTCAAGCCCTGATCGGCCACTGCCTGGAACAGGCTCTGTTGAGATCTGGCAAAATTAGAACTCAAGTAACAAATCTTACAGGTAAAAGATGTTTTAATAATTCTCGGTTAAGGTACAGAGCCATCTGCCAGTTTTTTTTTGGCAAAAAGCAGCAAATTTAACTGCTGAGATACATCTCTGGCGTGAAAAATATGACACTTTCGCTTAAGATCGAAACATAACTACCTTCGCTGGCGATCGTATTGTGGTTAGGCAATCCTGTACGGGTTCGGTGCATCGAGGATGGACTAAATAATTTTAAATTTTGAGAACAGCCGATTTAAGGTTTTTTACTGGCAATCATGAGTTATCAATAGTTCGGACAGTTTTCAATCACTAACGGCAGAATGAGGGTTTCATCCTTCTCAGTGAAGTCCAATGCTAACGGTAAAATGAGGATTTGGGCCTCTGTCTCAAAAACTGTCCTGAGTATTCACTTATGAGCCACGTACTAAAGTTAAGATTGAAAGTTGAAAACCTCAAATCGGTTGAATTGATGTTGTTTCTAGGGCTGTGGTGACTTTGCAAGCCAATCCACATTTGTTACTTCGTACAGAAAGCGGCAATCGCTACTTGCCGCTCTCCGGCAGCAATTGCTGGACAGTAGGGCGGAATGATGACAATAATTTTGTATTGACCGATCGCTGGATTTCTCGCAATCACGCGATGTTACAGCAAATGGAGACGGGAGAATTCTACTTGATCGACTTGGGAAGCCGCAACGGTTCCTTTGTCAACGGGCGGCGGGTGAGTATTCCTGTGACGCTCCGAAATGGCGATCGAATTATTTTCGGTCAAACTGAACTGGATTTCTACAACCCAGCCTCCGGCCGCCGGATCGATCGCATACACGAGACAGACTCAGAAGATTTTACGGCGACTTTGACCGTCCGCAGCCTGATTACCGTCATGGTAATGGACATCCGAGATTTTACAGTTTTGACTAGACAGCTAGACGAAACCCTACTCTCCGAAGTCATCGGGAATTGGTTCCGCAAAGCAGGACACATCATTCGCGAACACGGCAGTTGGGTAGACAAATACATCGGCGATGCGATCATGGCGGTGTGGTTTCACAAACCAAGCGGTGTCAGCACCGAGGAAATGATGCGGATTTGCCAAGCCTTGAGCCAACTGCACAAGGCAACAGACGAGCTCAGCAGCCGTTACCCCCTGCCTTTTCCTTTGCGAGTAGGGGCTGGCATTAATACCGGTTATGCAATGGTGGGAAATTCTGGCAGCAGCGATCGATCGGACTACACCGCCTTGGGAGATACCGTCAACGCAGCATTTCGCCTAGAATCTTGCACCAAGCAACTCGGCAAAGATATCGCCGTCGGAGAAACCACCTACAAATACCTGACCGAATTGGGTGCCGAGGGTGCTTTCGAGCAGCACACCGTTGCTTTAAAAGGTTACGAAACTCCCAGCGTGACTTACGGCGGTACTTATTCTGACTTGAACGCTTTTCTCAAAACCAAAGGAAAGAGTTCTGAATAGGTAAAAAACTGGATGGAGCGTCAAAAATTAACCGATCGCCTCACCTGCGACTAATATCATATATAGTCCGCAATGTCAATACATGAATGTAAACTTTTTTGACGTTTCTACGGGTGCTGGGGATTTATCTAACAAACTGCATAAGCAAAATGGTAGTCTCTACATAATAAATGCTTTGCATGAAATTGGGAGACAAAACTTCATGAAACGATTGGGTCGTCTATTGGCAGTATTGGGCCTAGTGCTGGGCTGCTTTGCATGGGCAGGAGACCAAAGCGCGAGCGCGGCGACATTGAGCCGTCTCGTCTTACCACCATCCTCGCTTATAGTGCTTGACGTTCCGACTAGAACAAATCGCGCCGATGACAAACTTGCCACAGAATACGGCAAAAAAATTGACTTGAACAACAGCGGCGTCCGGGATTTTCGGGAATTTCGAGGGTTGTATCCTACTTTAGCTGGACTAATTATTAAGAATGCTCCTTACGAAGACGTTGAGGACGTGCTCAACATTTCAGGCTTGACGGATGCTCAGAAAAAAGTGCTGCAGGCTAACCTGGACAAATTCACCGTAACTGATGTCGATTCAATATTTATTGAAGGAGACAACAGGTTGAACAACGGTTTTTACGACTAAATAGCAGCGGGCCTCCTTTAAAGGCAGAAAGCAGAAGGCAGAAGGCAGAAAGCAGAAAGAAAAAAATTTTTCTAGAGGCTGATGACTTCTGCCTTTAATTTCTCCAGAATTCGGCAAAGCTGGCAAAAATTTGCGAGGTTGAAATCAGCGCGTTTTCGAGATTAAAATCAAATCCTCTCTTCATCGGAATGATTCAGATATACATTCTCGGACTCTGTGTACTCTGTGTACTCTGTGTACTAATAAGGTTAAATCATTCCCATGCAAGCGGAAACGAGATCATTTGTAGGCTCAATCTAAAATAGACGGGAGTTGCATAAAGCCTCGACTAATACATAAACCGCAGATGAAAGGGTGATAAACACAGATAATGAGTGCAAGAAATATAATCTAAAAGTGACAGCCATTAATTCTCGCCCCAAAATTCATATTGAGAGTTAATTATAAAATCTAAAATCGGCAGACTTATGACTGACAAATTTGATGTATTAGTGATAGGTGCTGGGGCAGCCGGTTTGTACACGGCACTTTGCCTTCCAGAACATTTACAGGTGGGTTCAATTAATAAAAATACCCTGCCTGTTTCTGCCAGCGATTGGGCCCAAGGAGGAATTGCTGCGGCGATCGCCCCAGAAGATTCGGCAGCGCTGCACGTTCAGGATACAGTGGCTGCAGGAGCCGGTCTTTGCGATTTGGAAGCGGTCAAATTTTTAGTCGAGGAAGCTCCCGATTGCATTGATTCCCTCGTGAAAATGGGCGTGGCGTTCGATCGCGCCGGCTCAGATTTAGCCCTCACCCTAGAAGCCGCCCACTCCCGCCGCCGAGTGCTCCACTCCGCCGACACCACAGGGAAAGCAGTCATAGGTACCCTGACAGCAAAAGTATTGAGCCGCCAAAACATTCAAGTCGTATCTCCCGCCTTTGCATTGAGTCTGTGGCTCGACGAAAGCGGCCGCTGTCAGGGCATTAGCGCGATTTGTGGATCCAGAGTCAAATGGCTGCGGGCACAGGCTGTGGTGCTAGCGACAGGCGGCGGCGGACAGGTTTTTGCTCAAACCACCAACCCGTCGGTGAGTACCGGAGACGGGGTGGCAATTGCGTGGCGCGCCGGGGCGCTGCTGCGAGATTTAGAATTTGTGCAGTTTCACCCCACGGCGCTGAGTAAAGCTGGCGCGCCCCGGTTTCTGATTAGCGAGGCGGTGCGGGGAGAAGGAGCTCATTTGGTTGACAGCAAGGGATATCGCTTTGCTTTTGACTCTCACCCCAGCGGGGAACTTGCGCCTCGCGATGTTGTCAGCCGCGCTATTTTCCGCCATTTGCAGAAGACGGGGGAACCTCATGTTTGGCTGGATTTGCGCCCGATTGCGGTCGATCGGCTGCGCTACAGGTTTCCGAATATTATTCAAGTCTGCGCTGATTGGGGAATTGATATTTTTTCCGAACCGGTGCCGGTGACGCCAGCCGCCCATTACTGGATGGGAGGGATTGTGGCTGACAAGTTTAACCAAACTTCGATTCCGGGTTTGTACGCGGTGGGAGAAACTGCCAGCACGGGGGTGCACGGCGCTAATCGGTTGGCGAGCAATTCGCTGCTGGAATGTCTGGTTTTTGGCGCGCAGATGGGACTTTTGCAGGTGGAAGGTGAAAAGTCCAAGCCATTCACGGATGAGGTCGATGTAGGGGAAATTTGGGAAAAATCGATTTCTCCACAGGAGATTGAGACGATCGAAAAATTGCGGGTGGAATTGCCGATTTTGCTGTGGCAGAGTGCGGGAATTTGCCGGGGAATGCGGGATTTGGAAAGTGCGATCGTCCAAGTTGAGATTTGGCGACAAGAATTTGCCTCTTTGCCTTTGAGTCAAACGCTTAATAATTTACGGCCCGGACAAACTATTGATTTTTCGCCGGATAATGCGGAAAATAGCTCGGTTTTGCGGAATTGGGGAGAACTTGGCAATTTATTGGATATTGGTTACTTAATTCTCAAAAGTGCTGCGTTTCGCACGGAAAGTCGCGGCGGCCACTATCGTGTGGACTATCCACTGACCGATCGGGATTGGTGCAGGCACACTTTAATTAACCAATCGAATTGGTACAAATCCGATCTCATAGAAGATTAAAAAATTGGTCTCAGCGCGTTCCCGTACCGTCACTTTTCGGGTTCCCGTTGGGGTCTGGTTCATATTTTGAGGTATTTCCAGACCTAGAAGTTTCGGCGGCTACCAAAAATGTGGAGGTCGATCTCGGATTGGTTCGTAGTGCATCCTGGCGTCCGCTGACTTGTTGCGGACTAAAGTCCGCACTACGAACCATTTTTGTGATGGTAGCGGCATTGGCGATGCCGATCGTGTTCACTTGCAAGCATACAGCCAGGGTAGCCGTTGTTGTGAGCTGAATCAAAGTACGCATATTATTTATAGCCTTATTCAAATCACCGAAGTAGATGCACGTCCGTACAACCTATTATATCTATCACTTTCCGTATTTACACTGATATCTTTACATTTACTTTACTTAATTTTCGTAAAGTTACGTAAAAGGTTATAAATAAAGACTTTTTGGCGATTTAAATTTCGTCTTCTAGCTCAGTTTTTCAATCTTTTAATTAGGACTGACCCATGGGGAACTAGAAACCAAGTTTTTGACGAAAAGCGCGTTGCAGCCCCGAAATTAGGCAAATAACCCGGTTTCGAGTTGTAGGCTGCGGCTCTCTAAAAGACGAGGAAAGAGGCGAAAATTGTTCGTAGCTGCAACGTGCTTTTACGAAATCATGGATTGGGGCATCTTACCCGGATTTGGTATGAGATGCTCCAGCAGAACCTCTATCTGTAGGGTGCGGGGTGTATGGAGCCTTACCCCTACAAGCAATAAATAATATCGTTGACCGTTGCATCGTCAGGTGATAAGTTAAAGGGCAATTTATGAAAGATTTTTACAATTCGTTACCTATCTCGGCGCAATTTTCAGTTGTTCGATTCACAGTCAACAGTCAACAGTCAACAGTCAACATCATGAGTAGTGCAACCGGAATTGATATAAAACTCTTTTTTGCCTCAGTCCCGGATTTAGATGAGACGACAATCTCCAGTCATAAGTTTCATGATTTTTGTAAGTCTATCTAATGACGGATGACTGATGACGGATGACTGATGATAAATTACTCAAGAAATTGATATTGATTTTTCCCCCGTTCCTTAGCACGATACATTGCAGCATCGGCATTTTTGACTAAAATCTCTGACTCTTGACCGTCAGTTGGATATAAACTAATGCCAATACTTGTAGTTACAGAAACTTTATGTTCTTCTAAAAAAAAAGGCTGCACGATGGCATTGCAAATTTTTTCAGCTACTTTTGCAGCTTCCTCATTACCGGGAATTGCTGACAGGATGACTGTGAACTCGTCGCCGCCCAGCCGCGAGATAATATCGCTGCCGCGCAAGCATTGTCTGAGCCTGTTAGCAACTGATTTTAATAGCAAATCGCCCACATTGTGTCCGAGAGTGTCGTTGATAGACTTAAATCCATCTAAATCTAAAAACAGTAAAGCTACCAATTCTTGATTGCAGGAAGCTCTTTCTAGAGACAGATGCAAACATTCGTAAAACATTTTACGGTTGGGCAAACCTGTAAGAGCATCGTGAGAAGCTTGGTGGCTGAGTTCAGCATTTTTTTTCTCTAGAGCGTCTTCCCGAAGTTTGCGCTCGGTAACATCTCTGATCGCTCCGACTAAAAATAAGTTGCCGGCTGCATCTTTGTGCAGGGTTCTTTTAGTCGCAATCAGATGCGTAATTCCGTGAGCATCGGTAAAATATTCTTCATTTTCTTGCGGCTGTTGAGTTTGCAATACTAATTCGTCTTGCTGCCAAAATATATCGGCTTCGGCTTGGGGAAATAAGTCGTAATCTGTGCGATGGGTTAAAATTTCCCAAGGATAGCCGATTAACTGACAATAGGCCTGATTCAACACAACCCAGCGGTGATTTATATCTTTGACAAAAATCGGATCTGGAATTGTATCGATTAGCGATTGTAAAAATTCTTTAGAGCGTTTTAGTTCTTCTTGCAAGTGAGCCAGATAGCCGACAACTGCTACGCCAGAACCCAAAAGACTGAGGATTGCAGGAATTAACGGCAGCCACCAACCGTCTAAAAAAGCTAGGTATAAACTGGCACTCAAACCGAGACAGATACTTGACAAACACCCAGCCGATCGCCCGAGCGATCGCAACTTCCAGCTCACACTCGCTCCCACCCAAGACCACAGTAAAATCCACAGTAACTCCCCAGCCTCGGGCCAAACATTGATACCTTCGCGTCCGTCGAGGGCAGCACTCAAAATTTGGCTCAAGAAATGAGCCTGAAGCTCGACTCCCGGTATGGGCTGGGGAGGAGCAAACACACCGGAACTGTAAGCATTTTGCTGAAAGTCTTTGAGGCTGGTGGCTGTTGAGCCGATCAAGACAGCGCGCGATCGCACAAAATCCGCCGGTACTTTGCCAGAAAGCACGTCACCCATTGATGCAGTGCGGAAACTGCCGATCGGGCCGCGCAGAGCAGCCAGAATTTGATAGCCGCGGCTGTCCGCTCGCACGTAAGCACCGTCATTCGGCTCAAAAGGTCGAAACACCCCCTTGCCTAACTGCAAGTATTTAGGATTGACAGTTGCTGGCTGAGGGGAAATCCCTTCGCCTTCGAGATAAAGCAAAGCCAGTTTGAGCGCGAAGCTTTCATGAGTTTTGCCGTCTCCGGGCCAAGAGTAAAGCAAAGCTCGGCGCACTTTACCGTCAGCATCGATGACAACGTTGTTGAAACCGACGCGCGAGGACTCCTCAAGTACCGGAGGGGGCCGAACTCCAATCCTGGTTTCGTCCGGCATCAACTCAATGCCAATTAAGTTGGGAATAGTTTTAAAAGTTTTGAGCAATTCGGCGTTACCCGGTTGAGTCGGCAAATCTCGGTAAACGTCGAGACCGATCGCCCGCGGCTTGCCAGCGTGCAATTTTTGCAGCAATTGGGCCAATACAGCATCGGAAATTGGGTAGCCGTATTTTTGCAAGTCAGCTTCCTTAATTTCTACAATCACGATGCGCGAGTCAATTGGTTCGGCTGGCCGCCCGCGCACAAAGTGGTCGAAAGCAGTCCATTCCCACACCTGCAAAAATCCGAACCAGCGCAGTACAATCACCGTACCGGCAACCGTACTGGCAGTAATCAATACTCTGCGTTCTCGATCGAGCCATTTTTTGATACTTTCTATCATAATTTTGGGAATTTTTGCCTCGCCCTTCGAGCATCTAAGCTACTACTACATATAGCTTTTATATCTTCTCGGCGATCGGCTCAGTCGATCCTGGCAAAATATCTCATTTGACAAGAGACTGGAGTTGCCTAAGTTTTTTATCGCACTTGGCAACCGCAGATTTCAGGCAGATAGACCCAGATAAACGCAGATAATTGCAGGAATTGAAAGCGAATTAATGCAATACCAGTTTAATGAGTCTGGAAGCAGAAATCCGGTTTTTTGATTTTCTTTGTAAAATGTCTAGTATTTCTACTATTTATAAAAATTATAATAAAGCTTGCTACAACAAAAATGTTGGGCAGTGAAATTCTGGATTTTTTCTGGATTTTTGAATATATTTGGTGCGGTTCTATGAGATTGTTGGTCTTTCTGGAAGATGGTCGATTTATCCGCAGTTTAGGGAAATCTATTGCATGAAGGAATAATAATTGGATTTTTTTTCAGACTTAATACTACAATACTTCCGAAAGTATTTTCAAATTCGCACCAACTAATTTTTAAAATGTTTTTATGGATTGTATAGCGGTTCTGACAAAACTGAGGAGAGCCTCATGCCCTATGTCCGGTTTGGCCTATGCCCTATGCCCGGTTTGGCCTATGCCCTATCCCTATGCCCTATCCCGGATAGTACCTCATACCAGAGCACAGAAAGGCTATAGATGCGATATTTTTGAGTGATTTTACAACAGCAGAAAAAGATTAGACCTCTTGCACTCATTCGCAGAGCAGATTAAATTATCTGCGTCTATTGGTGTTTATCCGCTTGAAATCTGCGGTTTACCCATCAATCAAATATTTATGCAAGAGGTCTATTAGCTAAGCTTTAAAAAACCGGATTTTTCCTACCCAAAAAACTCTCGGATCTCAACTCTCAAGCCTTGCTATCATTTTTGAAAGTTGCGCGGGCCAGTGTAACCGGATAACTCAGCGAGTTTATCCAAAGTTTGTGTCCCCGAATAAAACTGACCTTGAATTTCCCAAGTAGGAAAACCTTTAATATTTGCAGCAGCGGCTTGGCAAATTTCAGCGCGGGAATTTTGCCCTTTGGGATCGCATTCAAAATAATCAATTATTTTGGCTGCTTCTTTCCCAAACAGCATTTTTTGATCGTGACAGTGGGGACACCAGTAAGCGCCGTATTCTTTAGCGCCGATTTGTCGGAGGTGGCGGGCTAAAGCAATTTGTGCCGGCCCGGAGGTTGTGGTGACTGCTGGGGGTAAAATTCCGGGGGTAGCAGAAACAAAAGGAGCGGGTGATCTGACGCTGTTGTATAGGGCTAAAGCGCCGATCGAACTCACCATCACCACCAAAATGCCTGTAAAAACCAATTGTCCGATATCTTCCCAGTCGCGCCCGACTAGCACTAGCACGAACAGCGACAGGGCAAATAGGGCGGAACTGATGCAGTAAATGCACAGATCCTTAATTTCAAAAGCCATCAAGTACATCAAATAGCTGCTGAATATTAGCATCGCAGCGGTGATGATAAATAGGGCTTGCCAAGTCCAATTTTCTAGTTGAGAATGCTGTCGTTTGTTGGTGTCGGGATTGACGGCTTTGGGAGCTAGGGCCAGAATTGCGATGCTCAGGTATGCCAGACAACCTAATAAACTTAAAGGCACTGTGCCAAAGACGGTAGCGTAGGGACTGTTGAGCACTTTGTCGCAGCCGCTGGTGGGACAAATTACTGAGTTTGTTGTGAATTTAGCGATCGTCAGATAGGCCGTTTCTAGGACGCCGATGGCTGCGATGGCTGCCATCACCGTCCTAGACCAGCGATGAATCCAAGGGGTTGAACGTCGGCGAATCATTTTTTTGATTTGGGAATTGTTGACTGTTGACTGTTAACTGTTAATTGTTGACTGTTGGCTGTTGACTGTTGGCTGTTGACTGTTAATTGTTGACTGTTAACTGTTAATTGTTGACTGTTGGCTGTTAATTGTTGACTGTTGGCTGTTAACTAACAACTAACAACTAACAACTAAGAGGGCCCGCACGCACCATCCACCGCCCCTACTGACTATTGCCAACTAACAACTAACAACTAACAACTAACAACTAACAACTAACAACTAACAACTAACAACTGCCAACTAACAACTGCCAACTAACAACTGCCAACTGCCAACTGCCAACTGCCAACAATTACTATTTTACGTTTTACTTCTGACTCTGCCCGGTTCCGGTGTTAGCCCTCTCGAACCATTAGCGTTTTTGTTTTCTTGTTCGAGTTCTTTCTCGGAAAAGCTGCGATGGGCGGCTTCTACAAATTGACTGACGCGGATGGGATCGATCGGTTGTTCGATGCGGCCGTTTCGTTTCAGCGAGCTCGACACAATTACTCCGTCTGCAGCTTGCATGAGGGTGGAAATGTTTTCCCACGATGCACCGCTACCGATGAAAACAGGAGTTTCCCCCGCTGCTGCACTCGCAAGTTCTAAGTCTTCGAGATTGGGTGGGCTGCCGGTTGTCCAGCCGGAAAGAATTACGGCGTCGGCTAAGGCGCGCCCGATCGTCTCTGAGACGGCTGTGGTCAAGTTGGAGCCTCCCAGGGGTCGCCCGTGCTTGACTAGCACGTCTGCTAATATTTTGACATCGCTTCCCAATTCCCGACGGTAGCGCAGGAGCTGGTGTGCTTGGCCTTCAATTAAGCCTTGGTCTGTAGCCATGATGCCGTTGAGGACGTTGACGCGGATGAATTGAGCTCCCGTGCAGGAGGCGATGGCGATCGCGCTGTGGGCGTCGTTTCGCAGCACGTTAACGCCGATCGGCAGTGTCACGAGATTTGTTAGCCTCTCGACTACCAGAGTCATCGCACTGACAACAGCCGGATCTACGCTGTCTTTGGCAAAAGGAGCGTCGAAAAAGTTCTCGACTATGATACCGTTTGCGCCGCCAGAAGCCAGCGCTGTAGCCTCTTGCTCGGCTCTTCCGATAATAGCTTTGAGGTTCCCGCCCCAGCGGGGAGAAGTTGGCAAAGGCTGTAAATGTACTACACCGATTATGGGATTCGGCGTTTTGAATATTTGTTTTAAGTCCACGGATTTTCCTGAAACCACCAAGTTCACTGACGGCTGACGGCGGATTTTGACGGTATATTCTAGAATTCTATATCCACGCGGGCGATTCCGCTGACTCGATCGCGCTGCAGAGTTGCTAAAAGCCTGAATTGGGCAGCATTTAGTCGATTTTCGATTCGGGTATTGCAGATTTTCGATTTACTCAAAGCGAGGTGAATTACCGGAGGTTGAACAAAAGTCTCAAATTTTGCACTCTCTACCACAGATAGTACGTGGCACCGTATCCGTTTTAGATTGAGGTTAATCGTTGAAATTTGTTCTGATAATTTTGGCCCTCACCTGCGGATTGTGGGCCGCAATCGAAGTGCTGCTGCGGGTGTTGCTGGGTTTTGGCAATCCCTTGATTTACATTGCTGATGCGGAGTGCGGCTATTTGTTGGCGCCCAACCAGAGGGTGCGCCGTTTGCGAAACCGGATTGAGATTAACGAGTATTCGATGCGTACTGGAACGATCGCCCCACTCCCAGCCTCAGACACTCTGCGGGTTTTGCTGTTGGGAGATTCTGTCGCCAACGGCGGTTGGTGGACAGATCAGACAGATACCATCTCCGAAATTATGGCTCGCCAGTTGAGGCTGCAAGTACAAAATCTGGCAACCAATGCACAATTAAGTTCAAAAGTCAACTACTCAAAGTTTGAGATTCTGAATGCCTCAGCCAATTCTTGGGGGCCGAGGAATCAACTTGCTTACGCCCAGCGGTTCGGTGTTTTTGGGTCAAAAATTCTGGTGTTGCTGCTGAATACGGACGATTTGTTTGCATCTGCTCCTTCTTCTGTGGTGGTGGGGCGCGATCGAGCTTACCCGGATCGCCAACCGCTCTCGGCCGCGCTAGAATTATTGAGCCGTTACTTGCTACCTGCGGTGCCGGCGAACCAATTAGCAGCAGCCGTAGCCAAAAGTGGCGATGTAGTCGGCTGCAACTTAGAAGCTATTCGCCAAATCCAAACAATAGCTGTATCGGCTAAAGTCGAGTTTTTGCTAGCGGTGACTCCCAAGCGCCATGAATGCGGCGAGGGCCCTAGAGACTGGGAAGTCAAGGCTAGAGAGCGTCTCGCCGAACTTGTCGCACGGGAGAAAATTACTTACATAGATTTTCTTCCTATTTTCAATTGTGCGGCGCAACTTGCAACATTGTATCGAGACAGCATTCACCTAAGCCCTCAAGGAAATCAGCTAGTTAGCCAAACTATCAGCAGTCAAATAGTCGCTCTTTTTTAAGAGAAAAAATTGTGACTTTAGCCAAAGATGGATAATTGCCCTCCCCCGACATAGGTTGTGGAAAGCAAAAAAGTTTAAATTTTAGTTCAATCCCGCACATTGCATCTGTGGAGTCAACCTCAAATCTGAGATTTCAAATCGACAGTTTCATCTCCCAATAAAGGATGTGAAGTCAATCTCAAATCTCTTATCTAAAATCTTCGTTTAATCCCGCAGATTGCATCTATGGAGTCAATCTAAAATCTACAATCTACAATCTAAAATCTAAAATCGAGTGACATCGAATCCGGTTGCGCCCAAACAGTTACCCTATTCAACAAACAACAAACCCCAAACTGTCAAGGCACCCGGAAACGACAGAATTTGTCTCGATTTAGCTAACTTGCAAAGTAGACTCTAGCTTTTGTGGATACCAAGCTTGACCGTCGAGAGCCATTTGCTCGATCGAACTCGCAAGCCGCAGAGCTTTGAGAGCTTGTTCTCCTCCGACTGAAGGCTGATTTCCACCCCGCACGCAATTAATAAAATGCTCCAATTCTGCGTGGAGCGGTTCAATATTGCTGGTGTAAACTTTCTCGATCAACCCATCTTGACGGTAAAGCACCTGACCGTAATCTGTCACGTAATTGGCGGTGGTTTGTCGGTGAATCAAGATTTCGTTGTTAAGAAAATCTGCCTCTGTCAAAGAATTTTTGCAGTGAGCGGCGATTGAACGAAGTTTGCGGTGCGTCACCTTGCTTGCTGTCAGGGTGGCCACAATGCCGTTAGCAAAGTTCAGCGTCGCTGTCACGTAGTCTAAATAACCTGAATCTGATGCGCGGCTACCGCTAGCCGTCAATTTTACTACTTGAGAATTTGCCAATTCCAGAAGCAAGTCGATGTCGTGGATCATTAAATCCAAAACTACCGATACGTCGTTGGCCCGATCTGAATAGGGACTCATCCGGTGAGCTTCCAATGCCAGTAGCTCTTCAGTTTTCAGCACTTTGCCGAGTTCCTGAAAAGCTGGATTGAAGCGTTCGATGTGACCCACCTGCAAAATGCGGTGGGCTTCTGCAGCGGCGTTGACTAAAGATTCGGCTTCAGCAATGCTAGCTGCGATCGGCTTTTCAATTAAAACGTGAACCCCTGCTTGGAGACAAGACATCCCCACAGGGTGGTGCAGGCGAGTTGGAACGGCGACGCAAACTGCATCTACGTGGGCGAGCAAATCTCGGTAGTCTTCAAAGAAGCGAACCCGATATTTGCTTGCTACATCAATTCCCCGCTCTACATTTATATCTGCAACACCCACGAGTTCGATATCTTTTAGCAAGCTCAAAACTCGCGTATGGTGTTGGCCCATATTGCCAACCCCAATTACCCCAATGCGGAGGGGTTCGGGTTGACTTCGCTTGACGAAAACGTTTGCGTATCCCAATGACATCCTATCTAGCACTCCTGGATTCTCCTCCACCACAGGAATCAAGCCCGTTGGCTTCCCTAAGCTACTCACAGCTCATCCAGATAGTACCACAGTCAAACTATTTGTGAAGAATTTCTAAGTTGGGCTGGGATTCTGGCCGTGAGCAATTACGCAGGCGCCACTTATAAGAAAGCTCCCTGAAAACCCTGTGGCTTCAGCCCAGGGATGAAAGGGAATGGCAGACTTTAGTTTGCCTTAACACAATTAAACAGGGCAGGCTAAAATTAGTTGTGTCAGTACAAGACATTAAAACCTACCCCCGGACTGGAGGAAAGTATACGTCTGAGGAGCTAGTTGCCAGACTAGGATAGCAGCCCGCCATTTTTGGCAAAAGGATTGCGCCCAGAAACCTGATTGCTCAGGATATTACGGCCGAAAGGTCTTAAAAATCCCCTTGCCTTTAGGCAGGGGAGTGTCAAGCACGAGAGCTCAATATTGCGCTATTTTTCTCGGAAATCACGTATTGACAAATTCAATTATACATGATATATGACGCAGGCGATCGCGCTTGCGTCTACTTCGTTATTGACAGCGCGCTGCGATTGTTGCTGTACGTCGTGGATACCGCCGCCGAACCAGTTCCCGAACCTCTCACCGTTGGAGGGACAGCTTTAGGATTGGCCGGTTTAAGCTGGTTGAAACACAAGAAAAAAACCGCTGTTTGATCTCCTAGTTCACTTTTCATAAAATATGCGAGTAGCAAAATTTTGCTCTCGATTTGGAGACAAAGCCCGGGCTTTCAAAATTGCAGCTACTAAAAACGCATAGGACAAAACTCCCACCAAGGCCAGCAAAAGTACGCTGACTGCTCCCGACGCATTCCACAAAGCGTGAAGTGCGGAGGCGCTAAAATAACCTACGCCCAAAATTTGCCAGCGCTTCCTGGGTTTGAGGGCGCTCAAACCGATAAAATATCCCAAATAGCCGCTGTAAGCCATGTGTCCGGCGGCGGAGCCTAAAATGCGGGGAATTAGCAATTGCAATCCTACTAATTGTCCGGCTTCTGGGCCTGCTTGCAGGGTGATATTTTGGATGATATTGGGAACGTATTGACCGAGAGTTTCTAGTAGTGTAAAGCCGACTGCTGAGGCACTTCCTAACAGAATTCCGTCTAATGGTTCCCAAACGCCGATGCGATCGCGCCAGGGATTTCTTAGTAAATTTCCCAGCAGCATTGCTCCCAAAACGGGCAGGGCTTTCAGCAATTCTTCCATCAGACCTGCCCCGAAGAACATTCTGATTAAAAAAGGTAAAAAACTGATTTGTTCGCCTTCTGCGGGCAAACGACCGGGTAAAATTTCTCTAAATACTAATATAAATCCAATCAATAAGGGGCTTAGCAGTATCAAGACTGTTGCTAAAGCGGTACCAAGCAATACCCACCAAGGTTTGTGTTTGCCGCACAGTTGATAGATGAAGTAGTAAGCTGCACCGGCAAGGTAGGCTGACAGCAGGAAGTTGAAGGCTGCGGAATTTCCGACGGCGAGAAACATCGACACGACAAAAATAACTGTGGCTATACCTGGATATAAGTATGCTTTTTGGCTTAATTGTTTGCCGGTGGAGGCGATCGGGAATAATTGAGTTAAAGTTAGAGCGTCTTTTTCGGGCGGCTCAAAATTGACGGTTGGTGTCTGGGAGAATCCGGGTTTATTTTGGTGAGGGGTTGCGGAAGTTTCAAAGATGAATTCGGGGCCGTCTTGACCGAGACTGATGCGATCGCCTGTTTGTAAAGTTTGGCAGCCTTGCAGTTTTTGACCGTTGACATAAGTTCCGTTAGCGCTGTTGAGGTCGCAAATTTGCCATCTCGTCCAATTACCATGAGTCAGGGGGCGGACTGCGGCGTGGCGGCGAGAAACCATGCCGTGGGCGATCGACTCTAGGGCTATGTGACAATTGCGATCGCGTCCGATCGCCACTTCCCCATTTTCAGAAAGTGGGTACTTGGACGCTGCCGATGCCGCAGAGCCTTTGGCTGGCACTTGTCGCAAAAATCCGATTTCATTAGTCATTAGTCATTAGTTATTAGTTATTAGTTATTGGTTATTAGTTATTGGTTATTAGTTATTTGTTATTTGTTATTGGTTATTTGTTATTGGTTATTTGTTATTGGTATGGACGGTGGATGGTGCGTACCCGCCCTTAGTTGGTAGTTGGTAGTTGTTAGTTGTTGGTTGGTAGGGGCGGTGGATGGTGCGTGCCCGCCCTCAGTCGTTAGTTATTAGTTGTTAGTCATCAATCATTAGTCATCAGTCGTTAGCCGAGCTTATTTGTTAGCAGTATTGATAGCACAGTTATTAGTCATTTTCTCGCTGTTCCGTGCTGTTATTTATTCGCAATCTTGATTCCACAATTATGAAATTTTAGATTCCGAATAATAACCAATAACCAATAACCAATAACCAATAACCAATAACCAATAACAAATAACTAATAACTAATAACCAATAACTAATGACTCTACCTATAGATTTGCTCTAGCATCCTGAACGGCGGCATAGAAAAATATGCCTGTTAGTGGTACGCTGAGGGCGAGGATGATACCGGTCACTACATTTCCGAGTTGAGCGTCTCCCGAAGACAACTCAAAGATGGAGCCGACGGCGGCGATCGCAGTGATGCAAGAAAGAGCTAACAATAAACCACTTTTGGGAGTTCCTGCCATCATATTGATTTTACTGCCTTGGGGGAATATTTTTGCTTGACTAATTCTTCATTCAATGCCAGTTTGTTTTCTACTCTGTCTACAAACAGCACGCCGTTAAGATGATCGATTTCGTGTTGGATCACCTTAGACAGCAAGTCTTGAGCTTTGAGTGTTTGGGGGCGACCGAATTCGTCGCGGTAAGACACTTCAATGACTTCTGGGCGTTTGACATCAAAATAAACTCCCGGAATGCTCAAACACCCTTCTTGCAAGATGCAGACTTCGCTGCTGCTACTTTTGATGGTGGGGTTGATCAAAACCAATGGAGGTATCGCGGGATTGTCGGGTTCGCAGTCGATAACAATTACTTGTTTGTGGACTCCGACTTGGGGGGCTGCTAAACCGATGCCGTCTGCACTGTACATGGTTTGTAGCATTTCTCGGACTAACTGCCGAATTTCTGCATCGACGCTGCTAACACGCTTTGCTGGCTGTCGCAGGACGCGATCGCCTAAAGTGTGTATTGTTAGGGGCGGTTTTTCTAACTTTTTCTTTTCCACCAAAACCTGAACCGTCATAAAACCTCGCGAGATTGTTTGAAAATCCCCAACGAAAGCTGTTGGGGGAGGAAATGGGAAGCAATACTATTATTTTCAATCTTAATCTAATTTTAAGTAGCCATGACTGGAAACACACCAAACCAAAGGCCTGTTAGATCGCTGGGGCTTTCGCCTGCTGATTTGGCGGTAGAGTTCGCCGGGGCGATCGCGATTGTGCTTGCTGTTTTGCCGATTGTAGAATTTTGGGCTGTTTTGCCCGATCGAATTCCGATTCATTTCGGATTTTCCGGGCAGCCTGATAGTTGGGGCGACAGGGTGACAATCTGGATACTGCCGGCGGTGGCTGCCATTATTTTTGTGGTTTTAACAGCAGTATCGCGCTATCCACATACTTTTAATTATCCAGTACAGATTACCGAAGAAAATGCGCGCCGACAATATCTCTTAGCCAGAAGCCTTTTGGTTTGGCTGAAAGCGGAGGTTTGTTGGCTGTTTGCTTTTGTGGTGCGGCAACAAATTCTTGTGGCTTTGGGCAATGCTCAAAGGTTTAGTATGGAATTGCTTTTAGGAATAATTGTTTTGATATTTGCGACGGTTGGTTTGTATTTGTTCAAGGCTTATTCTGCTCGATAAATACAAGCAAGAACTCTCCTCTAACAAGGCTTGTAGTGATAACTTTAGTCCGCATCAATCCGAACAATCGGATTCTTCACGACAAAATTTTCAACTAACCCATCAGATATGTTTGCTGATTGTTCATCGGCAATACTCGCAACCGTCGATTTTTCAAATCTGGTTCTAGACCTAGTTCTTCCATTGGAATCACGCCCAACAAAACCGCCGAAACGCCTTCGGGCAATTCCAGACAATCAAATCTGCCTTCTCTCCCCTCTACAATAATTTGAGCGTCGGCAAAAATTCGACCTTTTTTGATGCCGGCAGATGTTTCGACATTTCTTTCTCCTACTTGTATTAAGCCTAGTTGGCTAATAATGGGAGCAGGCAAAGAAAGCAGAGTTGCTCCGGTATCGACAACAACGTTATCGAGGTTGACAGAGCGAACTTCCTCAGCAGAAATAAATCCCCGTTCTGCCATAACTCGATCGATACGATTCGTGACTGTGATGGTAGTGATTACTTGACCCATTTGTTTGCTTTGAAGATTGGGGAGTACCAGAGTCATATTATTTTACCTATTTGAGTGTAATAATTGGAGATCTATATTGTAATGCTATCTATAATCGTGCTTCATTGGTTAAAATCGTTTTAACGATCGCCAAAAATTAGAATTTGCCTCAACGCATGACACCAGAACAAAACTCTGCTCAACCCAATCCTCCTGATTCCAACGTGACTGTAGAAAGCCCTAACGGTGCGAGTCCTGTTGTCCCACCAGAATCAGCAACAATCGTTGCTACTGCTGAATTGACAAAACCGCGGCCTTCGCGTCCAAACCACATGATTTTTGCGCCGATACAGCCGGCACAAACGACTGCTGAGATGTCGGGTTCGGTGCTGACGCTGGCGGCGATCGTAGCAATGATTGCAGGGCTGGCTAACGATAGCATTTGGATCGGCTTAATTGGGGCCATCGGTGCGATCGGCATATCGCTGCGGATGATGTGGCCGAGTTGGGGCAAAATTTGGACGCAGGTAATTCCGCCGACTTGGCGCACGCTGATCATCTCCTGCTTCGGGCTTTTAGCTGGGATCGTTGGCTTGCTGATGCTTAGCGGTACTAATACGCAACCGGGAAGCCGCAACATCGAAATCAACTGGGACGCTATCGGAGCTCTCGGCGAGTTAATCGGGGCTTTGGGGCAAATTTTGATCGCAATTTTGGGCGTTTATGTGGCTTGGCGGCAGTACGTAATCTCGAAGGATTTGACGATTCAGCAAAATCGAATTACGCAGCAGCAAACTATTGATGCTTATTTTCAAGGGGTTTCCGATTTAGCCCTTGATGAACAAGGGTTTTTGGAAGATTGGCCCCAGGAAAGGGCGATCGCCGAAGGCCGCACCGCTGCAATTATGAGCAGTGTGGATGCTGAAGGTAAGGCGAAAATTCTGCGGTTTTTGTCCCAGTCGAGATTGGTGACTCCTCTGAAGCGCGATCGGCTTTTGGGCCGCGCCATCCTTGACGGCGACGGCGGCTACGCAGAAGACAGATCTCACGGTATCCGCGTCATCGATTTAAACGTGATGTTAGCCGGTGCTGACCTCGCTAGCACCGATTTGCGGTGGACGGAGTTGAGCGAAGCCAACCTTGTCCGGGCCAATCTCAGCAAATGCGATTTAGTCAAAGCCAACCTCTCGCGCGCTATCCTGTACGATGCCAAGCTCGATCGTGCTGACATGAAAGCGGCGATATTATTCTACGGATCAGCAGAAACTGCATCTCCTCGCAGCCGCACGGAATTTCCCAACTATGAAACGGGCGAATATACCGGCGCGGTGGTTGAACGCGCTGATTTCACGGCTGTCAAGCGACTGTCAGAGGCTCAGCGCTATTACTGCTGCGCTTGGTGTGGCTCGAAGTCGAGAGACACTATTCCCGGCGGCTGCGAAGGGATTCCCAATAAACTCGGACGTTAAAATTAGCAGTCCCGCTGTACTTATGTATAGCCTTTCTGTGCTCTGGTATGAGGTACTATCCGGGATAGGGCATAGGGCATACCTCACCACGCTTGAGAATCGCTATACATATTTGGCGATCGCGATCGCAGCGGACTATAGTTTAATTTTCCATCGACAGTTTTGCGCTGTTTTAGCCATGAGCAATACTGATTTAGCGGTTTTAGCGCTAGAAGTAAGTCCGCGTCTGGAACGCAAAAAAAGCAGGGATGGATGGATTTTTGTCGCTGCTATGTGGTTTCTGATATCGTTTCCCATAGCATCGGAATTATATATTTTAATGCTTGATAGTGGGAGCGTCCCCGCGAGCGATCGACGTCGCTCTTCGGGGACGCTCCCACTATATAATTCCTAATGCTACCGGATTTGATATGAGTCGATCGCTAATTGCGATCGGGACGCAGCTAATTGCTCCTTTAATCTCCCAAAAAACCTCAGTGTATGCCCTTCCTTCCCAAAAGCAGTTGGGAATTGTTTTCCCACTTGGACGGTAAATGGTACGTCCAAATAGCTACTTCAGGCTACAGCTACGCAAATAACGGGGATCATCATTCTGTAGCTTTTTATCCGCTATTTCCTTTACTCATGCGCGGATTGATGACTTTCGGAATACCAGTGGAAGTAGCAGAGGTATGAATTAACTCTTTGGCATTTTTTGGTGCATTAGTGCTGGTCTACTTTTGGGTAGAACAATGATACGATGTTTCCCACGCTGCCTGAAAAAAGTCTCTTTCGCACAGCATAGCGTAGCGATAGGTTGCTTCTACTTCCGGCGTTGTGTCAGCATAGCGATCGACCAAACTTTCCAATTGTTTTGCTAAAATCTCAAACTCAGGGCTGCTGTAGGTAGAAATCCAGTCGCTAAAGGCGTGTTCCGGTATATTAGGCTTAGCTAACTGCTGTCCCAAAAAAGCATACAATCGCAAGCAAGGAGTCATCGCCGCTGCTGTCAAACCTACACCGCTTCCCCAGGCTGTTGCTAATAAAAAATCCGTGTAGCGGCGGGTAGCACTTCCCGGTTTAGCCTCTTGCAAGTTTACACCCCATTTCGCTGCATATCCTTGGTGTAAGCGAAGTTCTTCTAAAACGCCGCTGCCCAGATTGTGGAGGATTTCAAACCCATCCCAGTCGGATGCTTTTGCCGCAGCGATACTGTAAGCCCGGGCAAATGCTCTCAGAAAAAATGCGTCTTGTGCAACGTAATATGCAAAACTATTTTGGGGTAGGCTGCCCTCAGCAATGCCTCTGACAAAGGGATGTTGCAGACAAGCTGCGCTTAAGTCTTGATTGGCTTGCCACAGATACTTAGAATTTGTCATATTTTTTTATTTATCGGTGATGGTGTTCATTCAGTTGACAGTTGACAGTTGACAGTTGACAGTTGACAGTTGACAGCACTTGACAAAAGAAGGAAGAGGATTGGAGTAATGAATAGTCTGATTTTAATTGATCCCGATCAGGGTTCCGGCTTGAAACCAATTCTTTCTGATAACTTTTAAAGTGCGGCTCGACATTTATGATAACAGATATATTCGGCTTGATTCCATTGGTGGCTCTATGCATTTTGTTTCTCAACTTTAAGCAAATAGATAATTGTTGGCGCAGCGCTATTCTATCCGCAGCTATTGTTTGGGGAGTTATTGTTGCTTTATCTACCGAAATTTTAAGTTTATTTAGGTTGCTGACTTTTGAGTGGGTGTTGGGGCTGTGGTTGCTAGCAAATATTCTAGGTTTGATGGTTTATCTAAAATATAAACCTGTCAAACTAAGTTTTGAGAAAAGTCAAGACGAGGAATTTTCTACTGTCTTAGCGGGGTTGCTAGGCGGTGTATTGTTTATTTTTGCTGCGGTGGGTTTGATTGCTGTAGTTGCACCGCCTAACAATTGGGATTCGATGACTTATCACATGAGCCGGGTTGCTCACTGGATGCAAAACCGCAGTGTCGAGCATTATCCGACTTATTACGTGCCGCAGTTGTATCACCCGCCGGGGGCTGAGTTTGCGATTATGCACTTTCAGATTTTAAGCGGAGGCGATCGCTTTGCTAATTTGGTACAGTGGTTGAGTATGGTGGGCAGCGCGATCGCAGTTTCTTTAATTGCCAAGCAACTAGGTGCTAATCTGCGGGGTCAAGTTTTTGCAGCAGTCTTTGCTGCGACTTTGCCGATGGGTATCCTCCAGGGTTCTAGCACTCAAAACGATTATGCTGTGTGTTTCTGGGTGGTGTGTTTTGTTTGCTGCGGTTTAGCAGGACTCTGGGCCGGAATCACGGGATTTAATACTTTCCAAATCGGTGCGAGTTTGGGTCTAGCTCTCTTGACAAAAACGACCGCTTATATATTTTGTTTGCCTTTTATTGTTTGGTTTATTGTCGGAGGAATTAAAGGCTTTCGGGGGAAAATGCTCCAACCAATATTGATTATAGCCACTGTAACTTTTCTGATAAACTTTGGTCATTTTTGGCGAAATTACGATCTGTTCGGTTATGCGATCGGAGCGCCTGAAAGTTTTACTAAAGAATATAAAATTGAAGCAATTACGCTGCCAACGTTCCTGTCAAATGTCATTAGAAACTTAGGTATGCAAGCCGGCACGAGGATTTCCAGAATTAACGGTGCGATTGTGGGACTGATTAACGTGCTGCACCGAATACTGGGCGTAGCGACAAACGACCCGCGCATCACTTGGCCTCCCGGACAGGTATTTGCCATCGCCACACCGTCATTTAATGAAAACACAGCTACCAATCCCATTCACTTCTGGCTGACATTTGCCGCCATCGCACTTATATTTAAAACCCCAAATTTAAGAAAAACAAAAATAGTAGTAACTTATTTAATTGCTGTAATAATGACATTTTTACTGCTATGTCTTATCCTTAAATTGCAGCCTTGGCATGGCCGCCACCACCTGTCAATATTTGTATTGTTTTCGCCCATATTTGGATTAGCATTATCGCAATTATCAAATCAAAAAATAGCAAATTATCTGGCTACGATTCTGATTGTCATGTCGCTACCTTGGATTTTTTACAACCAATTTAGACCTCTCCTGGGAGATAGTAACATTTTTAATAGCAGTAGACACGAGCTTTACTTTACCAATCGGCCGAAGATCGAGGTGCCGCACAATAAAGCAGTAGATTTTGTGAAATCTCAAAACTGCACCAACATAGGACTGTCATTTTGGGCTAAAAGTGTCTGGGAATATCCCTTATGGGTAATGCTTCCAGAGCCGGGAAAACCAGCACCTCGCATCGAACACATTTCGACGATTGATCCTATTGTTAAGCAAAAACTCAACTCGGAACCTTACAAAAGTTTTATCCCTTGTGCGATAATTTACTCTCCTACAAAAAATGACGGCAAACAAGCAAAAGAGATAATAGTCAAAAATCAAACTTACATACAAAAATGGTCGATGGAGCCGCTGAGCGTGTTTGTGAAAAAATAAACTGTTGATTTAACTGTTTAACCCCTGATTATACAACAGAAAGTCAGATGAAAAATAGACCTAAATATTCCTTAATAATTCCCATCTATAACGAAGAAGAAAATCTCCCTGAATTATACCGGCGAATTAGTGGGGTGATGGAGCGCCTGGACGGGCCAGTGGAATTAATTTTAATCAATGATGGTAGTCGCGATCGCTCTCTCGACATTTTGCGAGAATTGCACGAACAAGATTCGCGAATTTGTTACCTCAGTTTTGCCCGCAATTTCGGCCACCAAATAGCTGTAACCGCTGGTTTAAATTTTTCTACTGGTCAAGTCGCAGTCATCATGGACGGTGATTTGCAAGACCCGCCTGAACTGATTTTAGATATGATAGAACAGTGGCGGAGCGGATATCAAGTTGTTTATGCCCAGCGCACTCATCGCCGTCAAGAAAGTTGGTTTAAGCGGTTGCCAGCTTATATGTATTATCGCATTTTGCGGAATCTGGCTGATGTTGATATTCCGATAGATACGGGGGATTTTTGTTTGATGGATAGGTGCGTGGTGGATGTGCTCAATGCAATGCCGGAACGCAACCGTTATATTCGGGGGCTGCGCGCTTGGATTGGTTTCAAACAAACTGCTGTTAAGTTTGAACGAGATCCGCGTTTTGCTGGCGATGTTAAGTATACTTTCAGCAAATCTTTTGCTTTGGCGATGAACGGTTTAGTGTCTTTTTCAAAAGTGCCTCTGCAACTGTCGATTTATTTGGGTTTGTTTTCGGCTTTGGTGTCTATTTTAATGGCTTTTTTGGTTTTGTACTGGCGTCTTTTCTCTCCGAGTACGGCCTTAACTGGTTTGACAATTATCATTATGGCAATTTTCTTTTTGGGTGCGGTGCAGTTGGTCAGTATTGGGATTTTGGGTCAGTATATCGGGCGGATTTACGAGGAGGTGAAGGGGAGGCCGCTTTATACGCTGGCTGAAGTGGCTGGTTTTGGCGATCGCCCAAAGTCGCCTAAATAATCTTAGCAAACAACAGTTAACTATAGCATTTCGAGTTCTCATATGAAGTGCCACTGGGCATTGGGAATTGGGCGTTGGGCATCGGGAATTGAGCATCGGGCATAAGGCATACCTCACTTTTTTGAGAACCGCTATACTGATAGCGCATTTTACCTAATTGAAAGAATAAAAAGCAGAACAGAAATTTTGTTCTTATCACAAATCTGCTGCTTGCTGAATTGATGCTTTTTTCCCTACTGCTACACAGATCACAACTAAACAAGCGCTGCCTAGGGCGATCGGTTCTATAGTTTCACCAAGCAAAATTGCCGATGCTAGAATAGTCAAAAATGGTTGCAATAGCTGAAGTTGCCCTACCCTGGCAACTCCTCCAATAGCCATCCCTTGATACCAGGCAAAAAATGCTACAAATTGACTGATAATACTAACATAGGCAAAACCCAACCATGCCGTTGGTGCAGCTATTAATCCATGTTGTATGACCATAAATATTGTAGGCAAAATCTCGAAGGGAGCGATAATGATCAATGCCCAACTGATAACTTGCCATCCACCTAAAGTTTTAGCTAATTGCCCACCTTCGGCGTAACCAAAAGCAGCAGCAATGACTGATGCAAATAAAGCTATATCTGCGGCTTGGAGTTGCCCTGCACCAGTAATAATTCCAAAACCAACGACGGTTAAACTCCCGGCGATACTAGCAATCCAAAAACTAGAAGATGGGCGATCGCCCGATCGCAAAACTCCCCCTACTGCTGTTGCTAAGGGCAACAATCCTAATACCACAGCACCGTGGGCGGCCGGTACTTGCTGCATTGCCCAAGCTGATAATAGCGGAAATCCGAGCACGACTCCCAATCCGACCATTGATAAACTCCACAATTGCTGTTTGGAGGGAATTGGTTGATGCGTTATCCGCAGAGTAAAGGCTGCTAGTATAGCTGCTACTAATCCGCGTCCTAAACCTACAATAATAGGATCTAAATCCTGTACTGCGGCTCTGGTTCCTGGAAGTGTCAAGCTGAAGCCAACTACGCCTAAAAAACCGTAAATTAGCCCAATTGTTTCTGGCTCAAATTGATGAGAGTTCCAGGGTAATTTCATTTTTAATATATTTGTTAGGTCAGATATAGCCTTTCTGTGATCTCATAGGAGGTACTATAGGGCATAGGGCATAGGCCGCCGTGGCCCGCGCCGGGCATAAGGCATACCTCACTTTTTTGAGAAAGGCTATAACGCTCGGCGGTTGATACCGCTACTATAGCAATCCTTGCAGGAGTCGTAAAATTTTTACCCCACCCCAACCCTCCCCGCGGGTTCGGGGAGGGAGTAAGAAATTCACAAATGATTTAGGATTGCTATATACAGATAAAACTAGCCTCCGCTGCTTCAATAACTGGCAATTAAAATTACGTTGTTTGATTCAATCTTCTGAGAGAGAGGAAAGTTTGTACAAACATGGTTTCAACTGCCGTTTGATCGGAATAGTTATGAATTGTCGATCGCCAATTTTTGATTAGTTTCGCTCGATCGCTTCGCAGCATCCGCCACCTTCAAAGCGTACAAGCTACTGGTATTCTTGACATACAACGGCGTACCGTTTAGCAAACAGTCTAACACCACCTCGGTATCTTTGGCAAACAAACCGCGCCGCGTTCCTACTTTGATGGTTTGCCGATTTTCTCCTTGAATTAATTGACCGGATTCTGGAGTAAAAATCAGCGTTCCTGCTTCTCCGTAGATGGTAAAAATGTTTTCCGACTGCCAAAAAGTCTCTCCTTTTCCGTAAACCGCTTCAGCGAGAACGCCATTGGTGAAGCGTAACTGTGCGTTGCACAAACAAGCTTTGTAGAAATCCGGCTGAGTGTCCCAAAATTGAGTTTGACAGTTAACGCTTGTCACTTCTCCGAACAAGTCTGTAAATCGGTGCAGTCGAGAAATTGCACCAATTAAGGGAAAACCAAATAGGGAATGTTGAAAAGTCCAGCGCTCAGGTACGGAACGCACAGAGGTAATTGTAACGTAGCGGGCATAAAAAACTTTACCGACTAATGGCAAAGATTCTTTGATTGAGGAGTGCAAACCGCCTAACAATTCGATGTGTTCGATGTGGAGGAGTTTTTGCTTTTGGGCCGCAAGTTCGATCGCCCTTTCGCCCTCAGACAGTTCTAAAGATAGAGGATATTCCACCACAACGTGCTTGTCATTTTCCAGGGCGGCGAGGACAATCGCCCCGTGATCGCGGTTCACCGTACAGACAATTACCAAATCTAAATCGTCTCTTTCTACCAGCTTGCGCCAAGAAACCGCAGCTTCAGCGCCGAAAGTTTGGCAAAATGCTGCGGTTGTCTCCGGGTTGTGGCCCGCAACTGCTACCAAGTTCGATCGCGCGTCAGCTACCAGCGTCTCGGCCCTCAACTTAGCCGCAAAGCCAGTACCCACAATCCCGACGCGAATTGGGGAATTTAGGGAAAAACCAAAGCCAGCATTAATTTGAGTCATAGGATTTAGATTTTAGATAGTTACAGACTTGCGGTGTAGGGGTTTAGGGTTTTATTGCCCAAATTTTAGGCACAGAAGACAAACTCAAGCAAGCTTTGGGGAAAGTCGATCGACTTTCCCCATAGCAAAAAACGGTTATTTGGACTGTAGGGCTCAAAACAGGATTTTTCCCCCAAACCCGGTTATTTTGCGTAAGTCTTGCAGCAACAGTATCACAAGGCTGAGTCGCGCATAGGTATAAGTAATCAAGATGAAATTAGAAAAAGTTATAACGAATCCCATTCAAATTTTTTGTAAATGAGTGTTGCAAGCTTGCTTCTTTCCCCTAATATCATAAAGGGAACGAACCTAATAGTTAATCTCAGAGCTCATACAGCCTTGAAGGTTGCATTAGGAAAAATTATCAATATTGTTGAATTTTTGAGAGGATTAGTGCATGGCAACTTACAAAGTTACCCTCATCAGCGAAGCCGAAGGAATCAACCAGACCATTGACGTTGATGACGATACTTACATTCTAGATGCTGCCGAAGAAGCAGGACTCGACCTCCCGTATTCTTGCCGCGCTGGAGCTTGCTCCACCTGCGCCGGCAAAATCACATCAGGCGAAATTGACCAATCTGACCAATCTTTCTTGGATGACGACCAAATCGAAGCCGGATTTGTTTTGACCTGCGTCGCTTATCCTAAGTCTGATTGTACGATCGAAACTCACCAAGAAGAATCTCTTTACTAAGTAAGGATTTTCGGCGCGATGCGTTAAGTAACCCGGTTTTTCGTTGTCGTAATTGAGCTCAAATAGCTCAATTACGTTAAGAAACCGGGTTTCTGCGTTACAGACACCGGTTGAAACCGCTATTTGTCAAACAAAACCCGCAGGCGTGCGGGTTGAAGCAAAGACGGTTAATATTAGGTGATTTTCTTCAGTCCGCTTGGTATGGACTTCGTTTGTCGAGGCGCGATTTCCATCGCCTACTCTGATGGCGACTCTGAATAAACTATTCCCGCCAAAATGTAATGGAATCGTTGAGGGGGACAACTTGAGCGCCGGGAAAATAAAAGCCCAGAATTCGATCGCCACTCCAGCCCAAATTAGCTAAATTGTAAGAACCAGTCTGACTCATTCCCACGCCGTGTCCGAAACCGCCTCCGACAAAAGCATAACCGTTGAGAGTTTTGTCTGGATTGTAAATCGGTTCTAGATAAAAAAGCGTGCTAATCGGCGGGTAAAAAGCATTGCGAATCTCATCTTTTTCGATATCGATGGAGCCCAAGTCAGTTTGAACCTTCATTTGCAAAACTCGACCAGCGGGCGACCTTTCCACCACTTCCACCTGAGTGAGAGTTTTAAAATTAGCTAGCGGGTGCTGTTTCTTTTGAAGATACTGTTTGAGAAATGCCCCAATCGATGTCAAAGAAACTTCTTCGCGCCAGCGGAAAGTGTCTTCTTTTTCCTCATTAAACCCTGTTTTGAGAGTCATAAAGCGGCGGAAGTTGTTTTCGTCAGACAAGCTCTGCTTTGACAAATCCCAGACGTTCTTGGGGGAATCGATAATCGATCGCAAATATGGACGTTCCGGGCCGTGCCACACATCGCCAAAAGTAGCTGTCACGCCACCGCTGGACGCGGAATAGAGCGCGTCTACGAGCTGATTTTGATAAGTTAGCACTAAACCGCTCGTTTGGGCGATCGCCTTATCGCTCTGCGGATAAACCTCCGTCAAACCCTTATAAACCTGACAGTTAACATCAGCGCACAACTCATAATTATCCACAGCAAACCGGCGCAAGTTTCTCAGGGCGTAGGTTCTCGCTAAAATAGTTTGAGCGATAATCGAAGCGTAAGGCGAAAAAGCCCCAATTTCGTGAGGAACAACACCCCGCAAATAAGTTTCCGTCGGCACCTCATTAACTAAAGTATAAGTGCCGTAAGAATTTTTTTGCAGGTGCAAACTGCCACCATAACGGCGAGTTTGTTGAAGAGCTTTTTCTGGTTCAGTAGCTGTCGCCTCTTGGGTAGTTTGTTCCAATACCTCAATCGTATTTTTGCCCGCCGTCACATCCAACTCATTGCGGTTGAAACGAAAGCCATTTAAAATCCAAAATGCTTGGGGTATTTGTTTGATAACTTTGGAATCTAAAAAAGCTGTTTTGTTACCTTGAGCTTGCAAACTTTGCAACAGCCAGCGCCGCACTATAGGAGAATTATAAATATCTCTTTTTGCCCAAACTTGCCAGCGCAAAGGTTGAGCAATTTCTACATCAATACCCTTAGCGCGCCACTGATTGGCGCTATCTTCTGCGCTTTCAAAACTGCGGTGGGAGCTCAGAACAACTCGTTCTTCTACTAATGGCGATTGCAGGGGTTTATTGGCAATTTCTAGCTTGATGCTGGGAGCAGTTTTGGTTTCTGTCCCTTGAGGAGTTTTGTAACTTAATGTTAAGCTGTCGCCCGGTAATGCTTTCAGCGTGAGTTTGTCGGTGGCTTTATTACCAAACCGCTGCACCACGCCAATTTTGATGAGTCTATTTTGGGGATTTTGGGCGTTTCCCGCAGCGCCCAAAATCGGCAACAGGCACAATGCGGCGAATACAGTGCGAGAAAGGCAGCTAAGCCATTTGTAACTTGGAGTTGGAGGTGTTTGAGCGAACACAGTTATCTGTCTCCAGATAGTTGAAATTTGGGGAGTTTTGATTGTACGTTAGCACATTTGGCGGCTGCGGAGAGGGGAATTGCCGAAGATCGGCCAATATACTTGGGCTAGTCGCGATCTCAGAAACCGGGTTTCTTGCGTGATTTGTCGCTACTAAACGCACAATTTCCAAGAATACCCGGTTTCTAGCCTCCCACGATCAGCCCTGAAACTGTCCAAACTGCACTAACTAATATAGCCTTTCTACCGAAAGATGAGGTACTATGCGGGATAGGGCATAGGCCAAACCGGGCATGAGGCTCTCCTCACTTTTGTGCGAACCGCTATATTGTGTCTGGTGGATTGATAACAACAAGATTAATGCGATCGTTCGGACTTCAGTCCTCTAATTTGGAAAAAAACTGAATTCCTGACTGCGAACCTATGTTAATTTTGGGTAATTTAACGGCAAAGATATATATCAATTCCGGTTGCACTCATACATGATGTTAACAGTTAACAGTTAACAGTCAACAGTCAACAGTCAACAGTTAATTTACTATTCCGATAAACAGAGGATTTGATATCACTTAGTTGCTGGCTGTTTCCAATACTGACAGGCGGCATAGGCTAAGGTGACAGCGCCGGTCACAATAGCCGCTTCATCCACCTCAAACTGCGGGTGATGCAGGGGATAGTTGGGTTTGTCAGTCAGTCCCACTCCCAAGCGAAACATGGTTCCCGGTGCGTGTTCTAGATACATTGAAAAATCTTCCGCGCCGAGGGATGGTTCTGGTAAAATTTGCACGCGCGATCGACCTAAAGCTTCTAAAGCTGCAGTTTCGACTAATTGCGTCAGTTTTGGGTCGTTTTGGACTCCGGGCACGCCGCGCTTGTAGGTGAGTTCGTATTTTGCGCCGTAAGTCGCGCAGACGCTGGAAACGATTTGTTCAATCCAAGCCGGTAGTTTTTCGTGGGTTTCGGGATGCAGCGATCGCACGGTTCCCAATAATTTTACGCGATCGGCAATCACGTTGGGCGCTCGTCCGCCGCTAATTTGCCCGATCGTCAAAACCACAGGCCTCAAAGGATTTTGCATCCGGCTAATTGCCTGCTGCAAACTGGTAATTACTTGAGAAGCTATCCAAATTGCATCGATCGCCTCGTGAGGACGCGCACCGTGGCCGGATTCGCCCATTACAATCACTTCTAGGTCATCCGCCGCCGCCGTCAGTGCCCCGTGGCGGATACCGACACAACCGCCGGGAATCGTCGGAAAAACGTGCACTCCGAGGATGCCGTCAACATCTTGCATCGCTCCATCTTTAATCATCCATTGAGCGCCTTGGGCAATCTCTTCTGCAGGCTGAAACAAAAAGCGGACGTTACCGGGCAATTTTTCTTTTAACTTCGACAAAATCATTGCCGCGCCCAAACCGACTGTGGTGTGGATATCGTGGCCGCAGGCGTGCATCACTCCCTCGTTGCGGGAGGCAAATTCTAGGTTAGTACGTTCTTGAATTGGCAAAGCGTCCATATCGGTGCGAATTGCCAGCCACCGGGACTCTGTGTTGTCAACTTTGAGCTCGCCGAGCACTCCTGTTTTGCCGATTCCTTCTATGGCGCGGACTCCGCTGGATGCGAGAACACCGGCTACGTAGGCGGCTGTTTGGTATTCTTGGCCGCTGAGTTCGGGGTGCGAGTGGATGTGGCGGCGAATTTCGATCAAGCGGGGTGCGAGGGTGGCGGCTAGTTCTTGGATGCGGGCAAGAAGCATAGATTATCTTGGGGAGAGCTGTAGTTAACTAGGTTAACGCATTACATCAATAAAATGGTTCAAACTATTTTTATCTTTCATCGCTCTGGAGCGTTCTGAGTTTTCTTCAAATTGTACCTCATGTGGCTCCAAGCCACTGTATTTCTAAAAGAGAATGCCTAGTAGTCCACTCTCATCACTTTCGTCTGTAAGTCTAAGTCTTACAAAGGAATCAAAATCAAAATCTGCTGCAAACTCAGCGTATGGAACCATATCGGAGTTTAAAGTACAGATATATTGAAAGCCATATTTTCTAGATTCTCTATCGGCCAATTCAAGAGCAAGTCTCACTTGTCTCTCATCAACACCATCAAAAATGGTACTGTCATGAATTAATATACGTGGTGAAGGATCGCGTTCAGACCAAAGCTGTGCCAGCATTAAGTCATAAGAAAATATTTTCATGTTATCGATACCTTCGCTGCCATCACGGCTAATCTCTACATTGAACTGAAAACCATTGTCGCCTACATTAATAATTAACCTTCCTGGGACACCGTAAAGAAATCGAGAGTTTGTATTGAATAAATCTATAGCCCGATTTGCTTGAACACGTCGTTCTTGATAGTCACTACGTGCGCGTTGTAATACACGTTCTTTTTCAATCTTTAAAGCACTTTTTCCTTCTTCAAACCTATTTAACTCTTCTATACGTTTTTTGATATCGTTTAGATTAGATACAGTTTCTAGATAAAGTTCTTGAAGTATTGTGTACTCTTCTAAAGCACCATGTGTTTGTAGCACTTCCAATAAAGAAGCACGTTCTTCTATTTTTTCACGTATGAGAATTTCTCTAGATGATATATCTCTCCTGATACGATCAATTTCATTCGATAGAAAATCGCGACGATTTTCTATAAGTCTACGATGAAATCTTTCAACTTCTTCCAATCTTCTAACTACCAAACCAGGAAGTTCAATGCCGACACTTTCATATATATTAGTCACATCCTCTGGAGACGGCTCATTTTCTGCTTCCAGGCTAGATTGATAAAATTCTAATAATTTCTTTTCTGCAATATTGTTATTAGTTGCTTCATGAATTTCCGCAGTCAACCGATTTGTATTAGCCTCTAGTTCGTGGTATTGATCAGCTACGCGAAAATTACTTAATGTTTTTTTTCTCTCGCGTAACTGTGACTCTACTTCTACTTTTAAAGCTTCGAGTTCCCCTAGAGAACCCAAGATGCCAATTGCAACTCCTGTCTCTGTGTCTTTTTTTAGTTTTTTGATATTATCCAGTAATTTTTGTCGATCTTTTAAAAGTTGTAAATCTCTCGCATCTTCCCAAGCCAAACCTAGTAAAAAAGCATTATTAACTTGCTTTTCCCACTCAAATTGCTTTCTGTGATGTTCAAACGGAGTAGAAAATGCGTCTCGTCCACGGCGGATAAAATAAGAAATTAGCCCTCTAAATGTAGGTTTGAATTTTTGATCTTCATTATTATCAATTGGCAAGTCAAACAGAAGATTTCCTAGTAATGCTTTCCATTTTACCAGGCTTATAATTTTTTTCCCTTCTTTTTCTTTCGGCTGAATAGGCCATGAAGTAGTATCTCCTTCAATTGCTACCTGATTAGATTCCTGCTTATCAATACTTCTAGTAACTGTAATAACTTTATTAGCAAGTGTAATGTCTAGGGTAAATGCCCAGCCTTGTAAATTTTTAGAACCCAGTCCTTTAGCTCTTGGTAATGTAGCTCCAAGGCAAAAGTGAATTATTTCAATTAAAGTTGATTTACCTAAACCGTTACGAGAGTCTTTGCTTCCAGACTCTTCTGTACGATCGGCCAAGACTACATTAAAGCCTGGTCTAAATTCGACAGCTTTAAATGAAGCATGATTACAGCGAACAGCATGAATCATCGACGACTCCTACGAAGTATTCCTGCATCCATTTCAATTGCCCCAATAGCGTATAGGATATCCAGAGTCAAAACAAACCGTTCAAAGGTTGCGACTTCCGGCATCGTGGAAACAGCACTCCAAAGTGATGATACTGTTCTCGGTTGATATAAATGTTCTATTATTTTAGCACCTACTCCCAACAAAGAGCGACGGGTAGAGATGTGTTTTGTAGGTAAAATCCTTGAGTAGTTATATGTAGAAGCTGCCTCTGTAGAAAGAGTCATCTTTCAAACACCTCGCACTTTTCAAAAAGATAGTAAAGAACTGCTAAGCCAGCCGCTTTTAGATCGTAGTCTGAGCTATGATGGCAAGAAAATTCATGTAAGGCATTAAATAGAGCATTTCCCTCTAATCCTATTCCTTGGAGTCTTTGATACTCAGTAACGAATCCTACTTTTAGCCTTTCTGGAAAGTCAGGGATTACATTGACCATATTGTCAACAAAGTTGCTAACCATCTTGGCTTGAATTACCCCTGTCATTAATCTTGATTGAGCAGCCCCAGTCAGTTGATTATTAAACATTTTTTCCAAAGGAGGAGTAACTGAAAAGTTAGTATCAGAAGGTATGGACATACAAATAATTCCCTGTGTCACTATATCCAACTCCTTGAATGTAATATTTGTCATTGCACGAACAAGAGAATTTTTATCTTGTTGACTTTGACCTAGGGAATTTAATTCGACATTATAATTGCCAACCCTACTTTTAACTTCCTCTATGTCCTTGTTGAATTTGGTTTTCTGCTGTGGCTCTGAAGCCAAACGCAAACCCTCTTCTAATTGCTTCAGTAGTTTGTATTCCTCTTTTATGTTTTCTTCTAAATCATTCTTACGTTGATGGTGCGGCTCCACGATTTACCCCCCTATAAGCCGCAGCCGCGCCATAAATTGTTTCAAAGCTTCTTTGAGATTTATTCCTGTACCTAGCTCTAATTCACCTTCATAGTCCAAGATAAAAGGAATAAGAGGCACCGCAACCTTTAATCTATGCTTAAAATCCATTTGAGGTGCATTAATCACTTCGACGATATCTCCCTGACTACCAGGCAAAGTAACAGCGCGTTGTTGTAATATACTTAAACCTTCCTGGATACTCGATAAAATATTCTGCATTTCTGCATCTGACACTTGGTTAGCTTCTATTGCATCTAACAAAGCAGAAATGGTAGTCACTTGAGATTCATTCAACTGATTTGTGATTGCAGAAATAATATTTTTTTCACCAGCCTCATAATGGGCTAGTAATCCTTGTCGCAGGTGGTTAATGTTTCCATAAATAGCTTTCTGCCCAACATATAATTGGTCTAATTTCTTGTTCATCTGTTCTAACTGCATAGCTACGCTGTGCATTTGTACAGTTGATTCACCAGTTATCTGCTGATGCAGTTGATCGTATTCCTGCTGATAGCGATTCGCTGATTCCCTTAATTGCTCAATTGCTCGATTATATTTACCCTTGCGACGTGGATCATCTTCATCGCGTAAGGCATCTTCGTAGTCTTTGAGTAAAGCAAAATCTTTTTTAATATTGTCTTCCAAATCTTTCAGTCGCCGGGTAAGGTTGGATGGTTCCATTGGATCAGCCTTTTGCTTTTACAAAAATGATTTGTAAATAATGTAGCACTTAACGCACGTGTTTGGACTTGCGATCGCACTAATACCCTGACGCACCGTGTTCTTTTGGCAACTCCTAGACAGCGACAAACACCCCATCCTCATCTTCTACCAAGACCCCACATCCCCCGCCGCCCAAGGTTTGAGTCCTACTTTCCTCAATGCTCTTACCCGCTTCGACGGTACGCTTTGTGTTGTCGCAGATACGTCTCACCCACCGCTGCAAACCTTCTCGCCCCATGACTCGGATTTACTTCAAAGTGTCGTAAATTGGCTCAAAAGAGTTCATTTAGAGTCTTAAAGAAACCGGGTTTTTGGCCACTTCTACGAGGCGCAGCGAATAATTCTCAAAAAAACCCGGTTTCTGGCCACTCGCGAACTGAAGTTGGCTAAATTTCTCCTGTTTTGTGATATGATTAAGACCTTAAAAAAATAGCACACAAAAAAGTTATGTCTAACATTACTCTAGACGAAACCAAGCTTAAAGAATTGCTCAAAGCAGCTATTTTTGAGCTGTTAAAAGAACAAAAAGAAGTCTTTTCGGAAATTTTAACCGAAGCCCTAGAAGATATAGGGATGGAAAATGCTATCAAAGAAGGTGAAAATACTGAAACAGTCAGCCGCGAGCAAATATTCAAAATTCTGAAGGGACAACCATGAATGTTGAGTTTAAAAAGAGCTTTGAAAAGGATTTGCTCAAAATTCTTGATGCCGACTTGTTTGAAAGAATTCAGGAAGCGATAGAAGATGTTGAGAATGCACAAAAATTAAATGAAGTCAGCAATCTTAAAAAACTCAAAGGCGATGGAGATTACTATCGCATTAGGCTGGGAGATTACCGCATCGGTATTAAAGTTAATGATGGCATAGTCTGTTTTGTCAGGATACTGCATAGGAAAGAGATTTACAGATACTTTCCGTAATCATTTAACGTTCGTGAATTGATTTACATTCCCAAAATAATCCAGGCCCAACCGTCAAAACTTGTTCTGTTGGCATGAACAATTCCCAATAGGGAAGTCCAGAATCATCTGGGAAATCTGGCTGTAAAATTAGTTGGTAATCACCCTCAAAAACTAGAGTGAGACTAATATTATGAGCACAAATCACAAAATCAATCAATTCTTTATTTTCCAATTGCTGCAAAAGTTTTTTGACAGCATCTATTTCTACCTCATCTATTTCTAGCTCATCTATATCTACTGGCAAGGAAGAAGTTAAAATGCGATCGCCTTGCTTGAAAACCCAAGGTGTTGCCCTTGTGCCAAATTGCCAACTACCTTTGCATAGATGTGCTAATTTTGGGTGAGTATAGGCAGACATCTCACCGAAATCTAGCCGTAATTCATCCCCATAACTAAATATAACCTGATGACAAATTTCTCCGATCATCGGTTTAGTAATGACTGAAATAATTTGCTCGATATTTGGTTTCTGATTAGCAATGGATGTTTGAATAGCCATTTAAATATCCTCTAAAAATTCTTTTGCTTTCTGGCGGAGTTCTTCATAGGTAAAATCGCCTCTACGGTTTAAAGTTCCGCCATAACCATTTTTCTTTTCTTCCTCAATGAATAAACCAAAAGCAATCCTTAATTCACCTCCCATCTTAAACTCCCTAGCGATCGCATCAACCTGTTTAATATCGCGTTTTCTACCCATCAATATTATCTGCTAAAATATCTTGTAAGATTTCTAAACCAAAGAAACCGGGTTTTTGGCAGTTTCTAGGATGTGTGGCGAAGTATTCTGGAAAAAACCCGGTTTCTCGCCACCCATCCACTATTCATTGAAGGTATTTTACATCTCGCAATCCTTGCAGGAGTCGTAAACTTTTTACCCCACCCCAACCCTCCCCGAACCCGCGGGGAGGGAGTAAGAAATTCACAAATGATTTAGGATTGCTATACCTATGTTTTCGGTACGTAAGTCGATCGCACTTGCAACTCCTTCAACTGCTTATCATCCACACCAGCAGGCGCATTCGTCAGCAAACAACCAGCCTGTTGAGTCTTCGGAAACGCAATCACATCGCGAATCGAATCCTCGCCCGCCAACAGCATCACCAACCGATCCAAACCGTAAGCAATGCCGCCGTGGGGCGGAGTTCCGTACTCAAACGCATCCAACAAAAAGCCGAACTTATTGTAAGCTTCCTCAGTCGATAAACCGATCGCCTCAAACACCTTTTCCTGAACATCCCGCTGATAAATCCGCAGAGAACCACCGCCCACTTCTGTGCCGTTTAACACCAAGTCGTAAGCTTGAGCCCTCGCCGTCTTCAAATCGTGAATATCGTCAGGATGCGGCGCAGTAAACGGGTGATGGATAGCTTCTAAACGCTTCTCCTCAGCGTTCCATTCAAACATCGGGAAATCTGTCACCCACAGCAGATTCATCTTCTCTTTGTCAATCAGTCCCAATTCGTTACCGACAAACAAACGCAATCTATCCAAAGTCTTATTGACAGCAGTCGCGTCGGCTGCTGCAAACAACAACAAATGACCTGGTTTCGCGCCCGTGCGATCGAGCAATTCCTGTTTTTGCGCTTCCGTCAAATTATCCTTAATTGCGCCGATCGTATCAATTTCGCCATTTTCCCGCACCCGGATAAAAGCCAATCCCTTCGCACCCGCTTCAGTGGCTTCCTTAAACAAATCGCCTTTTTTAATCCGTTCGTTAGAAAAAGCCTCATTCCCCCCCGGAATCGGCAAAGTTTTCACAATTCCGCCCGCAGCAATCGCGCCAGAAAATACCTTAAATCCCGAATCTTTCATCAAATCGGAAACATCGATTAATTCCATACCGAAACGAGTATCCGGTTTGTCGCTACCGTAGCGATCCATTGCTTCGGCGTAAGTCAAACGCGGGAAAGGACGGGGCAATTCTACACCTTTGACACTTTGGAAAATTTGGCAAACTAAACCTTCGTTTAATTCGAGGATTTCTTCTAAAGACATGAAACTCATTTCCATGTCTAATTGCGTGAATTCCGGCTGTCTGTCGGCGCGCAAATCTTCATCGCGGAAACAGCGGGCAATTTGATAGTATCTGTCGAATCCCGAAACCATTAACAATTGTTTGAACAACTGCGGCGACTGCGGCAAAGCATACCATTCGCCCAAGTTGACGCGGCTGGGAACTAAATAATCTCTGGCACCTTCGGGAGTCGATCGAGTTAAAATCGGCGTTTCAATTTCCATAAAATTGCCGACATCTTCCAGGTAGCGGCGCATAGCTTTGACAACTTGGTGGCGAAGCTGCAAATTGCGACTCATACGATCGCGCCGCAAGTCCAAATACCGATATTTCAGCCGCAAATCTTCCCGCACATTTTCATTATCCGCCGTGGAAATCTGAAACGGTAACTGCTTGCGTACCGCATTTAACAACTCAATTTCGTCCGCGTAAATTTCTACTTCACCCGTAGGTAATTTGGGGTTGAGGGAATCTTCGGGCCGGCTGGTGACTCTACCGGTAATTTTCACCACGTATTCGCCGCGCAAAGACTCAGCGCCGTGATAGGAGTCGGGGGTGCGTTCGGGATCGCTGACAATTTGCACAATACCCGATCGATCGCGCACATCGAGAAAAATCACTCCGCCATGATCGCGGCGGCGATCCACCCAGCCGTAAAGGGTGACAGTCTCTCCGATATGTTTGCTTCGCAGGTCGCCGCAGTAGTAAGTTCTCATGGTTCGGGGTTTTGGACTAAAAATAAAGCTTTTTTATTATGCAGTATGGCTGAACCTTTTGCTGAATGCAAATTAAAGGGCGATCGCTATTAGCCCGCCCAGCTTTGAAACCGGGCGGGCGGGCTGTAGCGCAAACATTGCCAGATTGTGTCCAATCTTGCTAGGAATCGCCGCCATTGTTGCGAGACTTCTCAACAAACGCCGTTAGCGAGTTCCATGCAGACTTAGCCGTTTCCTTCAAGCGAGTACCCAGTGACTCAATTTCTCCCACAACAACGTGCCAATTTTTTTCAGTTTGTTTCTGAATGTCGTCAACAGCTTGTTCGATGCGAGATCGTTCGACCAATTTATTTTGTTCCACCGCTTCTCGCGCTTGTCGCACTGCTTTCAAATAAGCTTCGCGACTGACTTCGCCGGCATCTTGTACCTGCGCTTGCGCCCGCGTTTTAATCGCATCAAGTACCAGCCAATTTTTCTCGGATTCTTTTTTGATCAGGCTGACTGCTTCTTTCATTCTGTCTTTGGCGATCGACTTATTTTCGTCGATCGCCTCACTGGCTTTCGTCACAGCTTTCAAATAAGCTTCGCGGGTGAGTTCGCCGGCGGCTTGAAATTCGGCAGCGGCGCGTTTTTTGATTGATTCAAACAAAGCCGCAGTTTCTGCGATCGTTTCATCAGTCGCATCGGGCATCTCTTGTTTGACGATCGCCGTCGTTTCGGGAGTTACCTCTACAATTGTTGTTTCAGTCACATTTGGATCTGTCATATCAATTATCTCCTTTCTTAAATCCGCTGGGAATGGACTTTGTATTTATAGCGCCAGAATTCATTCTGACATTTTAGCATTGAAGCCGCCTGTCGGATATCGCCCACTTGCAGGTACGGTTTAGCGCACTTAAATTTATGATAATTCCCTTCACCTAACAACGCACAACAAACTTAATTTTTCAACATCAAAGTTTAAAATTTAAAATTTCAATTTTGCCCCTGCAAATCTCCGACATCGCTAGTCTGTAACAATTGGTGACTTTTTTGGGCGTACAGCCAAGATTGAGGAAATTTGTATCGATATATAACCCATTTGACATTTTTGAGTTTGTGGGTTGGGTGACGATAAATATAGAGAAAAACTGGTTTTTGCTATTTACGCAAGGGGCGAGAAACTGGGTATTCTTGGAGTTTTTGGTTGGGTGACGAGAAATATAGATAGAAACCCGGTTTCTGAGATTTACGCAGAATAGATATCAAATGGGTTCTATACTACTTTTTTAACTTACGGTTTAGACTCCAATGTCTTGTAGCGCGATCGAGCTTACAGCATTGCCATTTTTTACTGGGTAGCCAGTGCCATATTTGGAGTAATCGCCGTTCAGTTAGGCAGCATTTTAACACGAATTGGCAAATATATCAAATACCGTTTACATCTTTACATTATAGAGAATCGAGCACCTGTAAAAAACCACCAATGCCTAAGTCCGGCGAGTTGTCGGCAAATTAAAGATAATTTATATAGAATTACTCATTGTAGCAATAATATTGAAAATTAATCTCAAAATCCAGTTTTTTTAGAGAAACCAAGTTTTGGCGATCGCTCATTATTTCAGCTTTAATTGATATCTCGCAGATTTTACCCATTGTCGCCAGCAGGTCTTGCTAAAAATGAGTTTATAGGGTATAGGTATGGAAACCCAAGAATCAATTTTAAGACTAGCGGACGGGAATTCCTGTCTGCAGACAAATATCCGTTGTCAGTTTACGATCGGGGCTATTTCATTCTCAGGAAAATCAGGATTTTGTAGGGGTCGTGGATGGTGCGGGCCGACCCTCCCCTGTCTAGGAGGGCGATCGCGGGAGGATTGCCCCTACAAAGAATGAAATAGCCCTGAGTTTATGATATTTTTGGTCTAATGACCAATGACTAATGACCAATGACTAATGACTAATGACCAATGACCAATGACTAATGACTAATATCTAAACTTAAACAACAAGCGAGGGGGTTTAGCTGTGATAGCTAAAACAGCAACAGAGTGCCTCATTACCTTAAAAGGCGTTAGCAAAGCTTACCAGCAGCCAAACGGTCAAAAAATTTCTATTTTAGAGCAAATTAATTTAGAATTGCGATCGGGCGAAATAGTAGCTTTGCTCGGCCCTTCCGGGTCAGGTAAATCAACATTAATGCGGATGATAGCCGGACTAATTCCGCCCAGCGAAGGTCAAATTTTCTACCACAATCGTCCTTTGATCGGCTTAAATCCTGGGGTGGCAATTGTATTTCAAAATTTTGCTCTTTATCCCTGGTTGACGGTACTAGAAAATGTAGAATTAGGATTAAAAGCTAAAGGAGAAATGCCCGAATCGCGCCTCCAAAAAGCCTTGAAGATGATTGATATTATCGGTTTGGACGGATTTGAAAATGCTTATCCTAAAGAACTTTCTGGCGGAATGCGGCAGCGGGTGGGATTTGCTAGAGCTTTGGCGGTGGAACCCGAACTGCTTTGCATGGATGAACCGTTTTCAGCTTTAGATGTTCTGACTGCTGAAAACTTGCGGTTTGAGTTATTAGATTTGTGGCTGGAAAAAAAGATTCCCACCAAAGCTGTGTTAATCGTAACTCACGGGATTGAGGAAGCGGTTATTTTAGCCGATCGCATTGTAGTCCTCGGCCGCAATCCGGGGCGAATTCGCGCCGACTTGACCGTGAATTTGCCGCACTACCGCGATCGCAAAACAGCCGAATTCCAAACTCTCGTAGACCAAGTTTACAAAATTCTCACCAATCCCGAATTGAGCTGCTTCACGATGACAGCACCCGCTGAAAGTACCGCTACTACTGCATCTGAGCCTCAACCCGCCCCAACGCCTAAATACCAATCTCTGCCGCAGGTGCGAACAGGTGCGATCGCAGGTTTGCTGGAACTGCTAGAAGACCGCAAGGAGAAAGACCTCTACCGCCTCGGTCAAGAATTAATGCTAGAGGTAGACGACATTTTGCCGATCGTCGAAGCAGCAAAATTAATGGAATTCCTAGTAATCCAAGAAGGCGACCTGCTTTTAACACCAGTTGGCCTTCAATTCATAGCCGGCGGAATTGACCAGCGCAAACAAATTGTCCGCACCCAAATTATCAGCAACATTCTCCTCGTACAGCAAATTTATAGAATGCTTCAGGCCAAGCGCAATCACCGCATTTCAGAAGAGTTAATTCTGGATATTCTCGAAGCCCACTTTAGCCCGAAAGAAGCAATAAGACAATTGCAAACCGCGATTGATTTGGGTCGCTATGCCGAATTGTACAGCTACGACGAACCAGGAGGCGAAATATTTTTAGAATCAGAAGTCAACAATCAGTAGTCAATAGTCAGTAGTCAGTAGTCAGTAGTCAGTAGTCAGTAGGGGCGGTGGATGGTGCGCGGCCGCCCTCTTAGTTGTTAGTTGTTAGTTGTTAGTTGTTAGTTGTTAGTTGTTAGTTGTTAGTTGTTAGTTGGCAGTTGTTAGTTGTTAGTTGTTAGTTGTTAGTTGGCAACAGTCAACAGTTAACAGTTAACAGTTAACAGTCAACAGTCAACAGTCAACTGGTTGACAATGCCCAATTCCCAATTCCCAATTCCCAATCCCCAATCCCCAATTCCCAATTCCCAATTCCCAATGCCTAATTCCCAATTCCCAATTTCCAATTCCCCATAACTAATAATTATGACAAGACCCCTAATACCCGCCAATCAAACTTTAGAAAGATCCGCTTGGACTTGGCAAGACGGCTTGCTGATTCTAGCGATATTTTCTCTAATTTTCGTAATCGTTCAAACAGCATCTCAATTCAACGGTGAGTACAACCCTAACTTTAAAATTGAGACTACACTAAATGTCTTGCCAGGGTATACAGCCCAGACTCTTTTACGCATGACAGCCGCCTATTTTTTATCCTTGCTATTTACCTTAGTTTATGCTTACTCTGCTTACCGTTCTGCCCTAGCTGCCAAAATTTTAATTCCCTTGTTAGATATTTTACAGTCAATTCCGGTTTTATCTTTTTTGCCCGGAGTTGTTTTAGCCCTAGTGACTTTATTTCCAGGTCAAAGAATCGGCGTAGAACTCGCATCGATTATCTTAATATTTACTGGAATGACTTGGAATATGACCTTTAGTTTCTATCAGTCGCTTTCCGGCATTCCGCAAGAACTAAAGGAAGCTGCACGAGTTTATCGCCTCAATGCTTGGCAGCAATTTTGGACGTTAGAATTGCCCGCTGGTGCGATCGGACTGGTGTGGAACAGCGTCATGTCAGTGGCTGGCGGGTGGTTCTTTTTGATTGCGATCGAGTCTTTTACCTTGGGCGACAAAAATTTTAATTTGCCCGGACTTGGTTCCTATTTGGGCAAAGCAGCCAATGAAGGCAATTTTGGGGCGATCGGCTGGGGTTTAGCAGTATTAATTGGTGTGATCGTGGCGATCGACTTTTTTATATGGCAGCCTTTAATTGCTTGGGCAGAAAAATTTAAATATCAAACCGTGGAAGCTACCAACGTACCGCAGTCAAAGGTGTTGGATTTTTTAAGGCGATCGCCCACACTGCGGGTGTTGAAATCGCGGATTTCGCCCCTAGGCGACAGTTTCGATCGCACTTTAGCCAGAGGTTTTGCACCTGCTAACTTACCAACAAGCGATCGCCCGCAAAGCCGCCTCGGAAATTGGATAAATTGGCTGTTTCTGTGCGGGTTTGCCGCGATCGTGCTTTGGGGAACATGGGAAGCAGTGCTGCTGCTCAGGTTGCTGAGTTTTTCGGACTGGCAAAAAGTCATGGGAGGTGCATTTTTTACCGCTTTACGAGTCATTTGCGCCCTATTTTTATCGCTGTTGTGGACTGTACCCCTCGGAGTGGCGATCGGGCGAAATCCGCGTTTAGCTCAACTTTTGCAACCCTTAGTACAAATAGCCGCTTCTGTACCAGCAACGGCTTTATTTCCTGTATTGCTGCTAGCTTTAATTCACGCAGGAGGCGGCTTACAAATAGGTTCTGTGGCGTTGATGATGTTGGGTACAATGTGGTATTTGCTGTTTAATGTAATTGCCGGCGCTCAATCCATACCATCGGAATTGTTTGAAGCCGCACAAGTTTACAAGCTTTCACTAATTCAGCGATGGAAAACTTTAATTATTCCCGGAATATTCCCTTACTTAATTACAGGAATTATTACGGCGGTAGGGGGAGCTTGGAATGCGAGTATTGTCAGCGAATACGTGCAGTTTAAAGGTGAAATAATTAAAACAAGCGGCTTGGGCGAGACGATTTCTGAAGCCACGGCATCGGGTAATTTTCCTCTGCTATTAGCAGCTACTTCTGTGATGTCGCTGCTGGTGGTATTGACTAACCGTTTGGTGTGGCGGCCGCTTTACCGTTTGGCACAAGAAAAGTATCAGTTATTGGTTTAATTTGGCTGTCAAATAGGATGGCAATCTAGCGATCGACTTTCATTAAATCAGCAACTAATTATTGTCGCAAAGCTACCATTGAACTTGAAATGATGCAGTTAATCGGTTCCCCGGATCTTCCTGGGAACCTATGCAAGCGAGGAAGAACCCCGGCACGCGATTTAGTCGGCATAGCCGATCGCTCTGCGTTACCTGGTATAGTTCAAAAGCGCCCCATTAACTCCAAAAATATATTGACAACATTTGTTTTATTTGTATAATATAATCGACCAAATATTTATAGGAATGCCAAAGTGACAAGCAAAAAAATAACCAGCAAAAGCCTAAAATTTGCAGCAATCGGCTGCGTCTTGTCGATATTGTTTCCCGCAGTTTTACCTTCAGTTGCCTCCGCCGAAACAGCACTGCAAGAAATTAAGCAAACCGGCATTCTGAAAGTCGGCATCAGAAAAGATGCTGCTCCCTTCGGCTACTTAGAAGGCGAAAAGTGGCAAGGAGTTTGCATCGAAGGGTTAGAGCTTTTCCGAGCTGACTTAGAAAAGAAATTAAATCGCTCTGTTCGCTTAGAAAAACTCGAAACAAACCTCAACGAATCAGCCGAAAAAGGGCGATTCCGCAGCGTCACCAGCAAGCGCGCTCACCTAGAATGCGGGCCCAATACAATCCTCCAAAATCCCCCCAGCGGAATTGCCTATTCGCTACCCTTTTTATACAGCGGCACCTATCTGTTAGTCAAGCCAGAAAACAAACTGAGAGTCAATCCTTCGGGATTCCTGCAAGGCGCGACAATTGGCGTGTTGAGCGGTTCTCTTACCGAACAATTCATTGCAGGCAGATATCAACTAGCCAACCAGAAAATTTATCAAGGTATGACGGGGAGAGAGTCTGGTGTGGCAGATGCGGCAGCCGGAAAAATCGATGCCTTCGCTAGCGATGGAATGCTGTTAGTTGGAGAAGCGCTGAGACAGGGTTTAACTCAAAACCAGTATTCTTTGATACCGGAGCAGCCTTTAACCTGCATTTCCTATGGCATGATCCTGCCTGCGGGTGATACTGAATGGAAAGAAACGGTCAATAATTTTATTCGCAATCAAAGTTCTACGAATTTGTTGGAAAAAGTGTTCGGGCCCAATTCTCCTTTCCTACCGATGAGTGTCACGGATCAAAATAAATGTATTTGATCCCAAATCGGTTCAACAGTTGACAGCATATAGGTTGACAGTTACCCCGCGCTCGATCGCCAGGAGATTGCGGGCGAGGAAAATTAATTTTTTTCTTCGATCCTTCAAGGGAGAGGCTTTAAACCAATTTTTTCTGGTAAAGTGCGGATTGTGTCATGGCAAGTTCGATCACTGCGACGAGTGGTGTCAATAGGCTCTAAACTGGATTCAGGAAGGCGCGCAGCACAGGTTTATACCAGTTTCCCCCAAAAATGTAACTGTAGGTAAACTCCAAAACCGCTGACTCCGTAAGTCATCCCCAATTCTTTAATCGATAATCTTCTATGCGAAAATCGAAAAGCGAAAAGGGCATTAGGAGGGTCATCAGTGACAGAAAAAAGTTATCAATCGTCTTCGCTTCCCACTTATGCGCGAAAAGAACTGCGGGAATTAGTTCGATCGCAGTTAAGGGCTTTGTTGGAACAAGGAGACTTTAAAGGAGCAAAAGCGATTTTGCATCCGGTGCAGGAGGCGGACATCGCTGAAGCGATCGAAGGCCTGCCAGAAACCATGCAAGTAATAGCTTTCCGGTTGCTTTCCAAAGACGAAGCTATCGGAGTTTACGAATATCTCGACTCCAGCGTTCAGCAGTCCCTCTGCGAAAAATTCAAACGCCAAGAAGTCCTCGACATTGTAGACAAAATGTCGCCGGACGATCGAGCAAAACTGTTTGACGAACTGCCGGCGATATTAGTCCGCCGCCTCTTAGGTCAATTGAGCCCAACCGAACGCGAAGCTACGGCCCAACTTTTGGGTTACGAAGCCAGTACCGCCGGCCGGATCATGACCCCAGAATACATTTCTCTCAAGGAAAGCTTTACCGTCTCCCAAGCTTTAGACCGAATTCGCTCTTTGGCTAGAACTACTGAAACAATTTATTCTCTTTACGTCACCGACGCAGCCCGCAGCCTGACGGGCATTTTATCCTTGCGGGATTTAGTCACTTCTCCCCTGGACAAAACTGTCGGCGAAATTATGACCCGCGATGTAGTTTCTGTTCAGACTGGAACGGATCAAGAAGAAGTAGCTAGGCTAATCCAGCGTTACGATTTTTTAGCAGTGCCCGTTGTAGACCGCGAACAGCGTCTTGTGGGGATCATTACAGTTGACGACGCGATCGACATTTTAGAAGAAGAAGCCGATAAAGATATTTATACCTTGGGCGGTGTCCAGTCCGGCGGCGACAATTATTTTCAGACCGATTTGATCACGGTTGCTCGCAAAAGGGTCGTGTGGCTGTTTGTTCTGCTCTTAACCAATACAGTCACTGGGGCAATTATTAGAGCGCAAGAAGATATTTTGCAGCAAGTAGTCGCCCTAGCAGCCTTTATTCCGCTGCTGACTGGCACTGGAGGCAATGTCGGAGCCCAGTCTTCAACAGTTATAATTCGCGGTTTGAACACTGACGAAATTACGGCGATGGGCCCGTTTAAAGTAATTGTGCGCGAGGGGATGGCGGGAGCGCTGTTAGGAGCTATATTAGGGACTGTAGCAACGGGCTGGGCTTACACTCTGCAAGGGAATTTAGCAGTAGCAATCGCAGTGGGAGTAAGTTTGTTGGCGATCGCAATTTTAGCTTCTCTTGCCGGTTCATCTCTGCCGTTTCTATTTCGTTCTTTGGGTTTAGACCCAGCTTTAATGTCTGCTCCTTTTATTACCACCGCCGTTGATGTCCTCGGAGTTTTGATTTATTTCTCTTTAGCTCGGGTAATTTTGCAGATTTAATATATTTAATGAGATGACGGTTAATAAAAAATTTAATTTGTTTTTCACCGCTGCTCCATTCAGGGTCTACATCCGATCGCACTTTATTTTTACCTGCATATTTATAGTTGATTTACAAATAATGCAATTATAGGCAAACTCCAAACTCCCATCGACCTCGGTCATTCCCAATCAAAAATCAAAAATCAAAAATGGTATTAGCCTATGTCACCATCCAATTCATCAACTACCATCAAAAAATCCCAGCCTAGCAATTTGTTAGACACTGCTGAATTGGTTTTTCTTGCTGCTTCGGCTGCGGGATTGGCTGCTAGTTTGGTTTGGCAGCAGGGTGTTTATGTCGAAGTACCTGTAGTGATTTCGCTGGTGTTGAATTTTGTGAACCGGCAGAAGCTGCACGGGCAAGTTAAAACAAGTACGGCGGCTGTGTTCGATCGCGTAAATCAACAAGCAACTATTACCGCTCGCGCGATCGAGCAATTGCAACTTGCTGTAAATACCCTAGACGAAGCCCTAGGCCAAACATCTCGCGAAAACCTCAATGTTGGATCGGGAGAAAACGTACACTCTCTAATTTCCGCCATTGAGAACCTGCGCCAGCGACTAATCATTTTAGAAAAAACGATTAAAATGATTCAAGGCGAGATCGAAGTCACCACTCGCCAATTCAAACAGCGCCCGGAGTTGCAACAAATCGAAACTTTGACAACAATCATTCTCGACTTGCAGCAGTTTATCAACGAACTGCCGCAGTGGGGCAGTTTGCAGCAGCGGCAGCTAACAGAAATTCAGCAAAAAGCAGACAATGCTTTGGTCGAGCTTGCTCAAGAAATTGCTGCAATTCCCAACCGCATACAGGAAGCTGTAGCTAGTCGCAGCGGTGCAATCAACCCGCAGTTGAACGCTGGTGGCTCGAATTTGGAGTCTGACAGTTCTCAGATGCAGCATAATGCCGATCGACCTAAAAACCAGAACGAGAAAATTCGCCAAAAATATCCCAGAGCTTATGTAAAGTGGAGTCAGGATGAAGACGAAAATTTGCAGAAAGAATATGCTAGCGGTCAACAAATTGGCGAATTAGCTCAGAGATTTCAGCGACAGCCGGCCGCTATTCGTTCGCGCTTACAAAAACTAGGATCGCTCGAATAATATCAAGGAAATTGACCAAACAGGGCCTTCGCAAAACAGGGCATTGGTTACTATTTCACGAAAATTGAGAACCGCTATATCGAGAATAATGATATCAATTCCGGTTGCACTCATACATGATGTTAACTGTTAACTGTTAATAGTGAATTTACTATTCCGATGCCAATGGATTTGATATGACCCACAACTAACAACTAACAACTGAGGGCGGGCCCGCACCATCCACCGCCCCTACCAACCAATAACCAATAACCAATAACCAATAACCAATAACCAATAACCAATAATCAATAACCAATAATCAATAACCAATAACCAATAACCAATAACCAATAACCAATAACTACTAAAAAAAAGATCGCCTTTTTTTCAAAAGAGCGATCGACTTTATTTATTCTAGTATCGACTGTCAACAGCCGATCGCTAACATCAAATCTCAAGGCCCGATAGCCTTGTTCTACCTCATACTAGAAATCTTGCGGTAACAAAGAACTTAAACGCTCCAATAAAGGATCGGACTCCCGACGAGGCCCAACCTCAGCATCAGAAATGACATTATCATCCGCCACAGAATCAGACTTAATCGAGTCAGGCTCTACTACTTTTGAAACTGGGGCAAAAGAAACTTGAGCAAACTTACTGTTAACACTTCCCTGCAACTGATCCAACTGCGCGCCCAGTTGACTTAGGTGATGTTCCAGTCCTTCCAAACGGCTTAATTCCTCAGCAGAAACATGGCGCTCGAACTCAGCAAATTTGACCGCAAGTTCAGCTATACGCTGTTCCAAGCGCTGAAAGCTATCTGTTGTAGAGCCAGCAGACTCAGATACAGACAAAAACTGCCACAAAGCTTGCTTGCAGAGATTGCCGAAAGTCTGATACTTCGTAAAAGCCAACTCTTTTTCAATAGCGGCCAGTAAAGTTTGATCGGCAGCATCTTCAGTAAACGCCACCGAGAAATTCGCCTTATTTTTTGCCCACAGTGCCATAGGGTTCAAGCCTTAATGCGTTACTTAATTGTGGCTAGCTGAGCCTCAGCATAAATAAACTGTCCCAAAGCATTAGCTTTCCGAGAAGGTTGAGCCAAGTGAGCCTTAAGATTGGCATCTTTGAGCAAAGGTTGGAGTACCTCCCAGAAAAACTCGCCGCCGCCGCCAGTCAGAACCACATCCGTCACCCGTTCTGGCAGCCACTGCACTAAACGTTCGGATAGTTCGTTAGCGAAAGCCTCCCGTAAATCCTTAATAATCGGATCTAAGTTAGTCGGCTTAGTCGCTCCTCTCGGACGGTAGAAACGCTCGCCTTCTGGTTTATTCACCGCTTCTAGTAAAGACAGAGATTGAGGGTCTGCCCCCGGAATTTTGGAGGCTACTTGTTCGTAGAACTTGTTCATAGCGAAAGAATCGCTCTTAGAAGCAGCCCGGGCGAACCGGAAACGATCGACCATTAACAAATCAGTAGTTTGGTGTCCGATATCGACAACAGCCACCGACAGTTCCGGTAAATCCGGCGTAAACTCCTTATTGTCTTGAGCCTCACACCAAATCAGGCTGCCGAATCCTTCCGGCATCACCCAAACGTGGCGGATGTCAATTTCCACGCGCTCACCTCGGTAGACCACCACGTGGGGAGAGCGAAGTTGGCTGATAATCTCTTCCTTTTCTTTTTCAAACTGATCCTGGGAATAAAAAGGCAAACCCAGCACTACGGCCATTTCGCCCTTCATCTGGAAATATCCAGCACAGGAAAAAACCTTAACCAAAGCATCCACTACTTTCGACTGGTCTGCGCCGCCGAGATTAGCGCCAAAGTCTGCAGCCAGTTGACCGATCGCGTATCCCTTGCCTTGGTACTCCAGCCACATATCCAACAGAGGGTCTGTTGCTTTGGACTCAAAGCTGCCGCCCCGCACCTTTTCCACTGGCATATTAGCCACGTTGGCGGGGATAAAAACAACGCCGTTTGGGTTGCGACTTACGCAAGCTTTAGTTGCAGTACGACCCAAATCAGCACTAATAATCGATTTGTGAGAAGCGATCTTAGTCTGCTGCGTCAGCATAGCCGAATTAGGAACAAGCTGTCTAGTTGTCATCGAAATGTGTTACCTCACTGAGCCTCACCATTATCATGCCTTATCCCTTGACACTGCCGCGCTTAAAGACAGTGGGTTTTGAGGCGATTCTTTTAACTCTACCTATATCGGTATCGAAATCAGCACCAAACATTATATTCGGGACGATCGCAGTTGCAGTAACTAACCTAACTTTTTTTTCTAGCGATCGCGAGCAAGGCCTGTTGCCCGATCGTGCATTGTTAAGTTAAATTTAGTTAAGATTCTGAGTGTAAAGTTTTGTCCCGCTCCGGAGGCACCGCGCTCTTACCCGATCTGTCCCCAATTCAAGGCATCCCTATTTATGAAAATTTCTTGGCGAACTATACTACTTTGGACTTTACCCGCCCTGGTAATCGGCTTTTTCTTGTGGCAGGGAGCCTTTGCCCCATCCCCAGCAGAAATGAGTAAGAACACCGCCAGCACACGCTTAAGCTACGGTCGATTCTTAGATTACTTAAACGCCGGTCGAGTCACCAGCGTTGATTTGTACGACGGAGGTCGGACGGCGATCGTCCTAGCCGTAGATCCCGAATTAGACAATCGCGAGCAGCGGTGGCGGGTGGACTTGCCATCAAATTCCCCGGAACTCGTTTCTAGGCTAAGAGACTCCCAAATCAGCTTCGACACCCATCCCCTGCGGAACGACGGCGCAGTCTGGGGACTGTTAGGCAATCTAGTATTTCCCCTCTTGTTAGTCGGAGGGCTGTTTTTCCTCTTCCGCCGTGGCGGTGGCAACGTGCCCGGAGGCCCTGGCCAAGCGATGAACTTTGGCAAATCCAAAGCACGCTTTCAAATGGAAGCTAAAACAGGCGTACTGTTCGACGACGTAGCAGGCGTAGAGGAAGCCAAAGAAGAACTTCAAGAAGTTGTAACATTCCTCAAAAAACCCGAACGCTTCACCGCAGTAGGGGCGAAGATTCCCAAAGGCGTGCTGCTAGTAGGCCCTCCCGGAACCGGTAAAACCTTGCTAGCAAAAGCGATCGCAGGCGAAGCAGGCGTGCCTTTCTTCAGCATCTCCGGTTCAGAATTTGTGGAAATGTTCGTCGGTGTCGGCGCATCCCGCGTCCGCGACTTGTTCAAAAAAGCCAAAGAAAATGCTCCTTGCATAATCTTCATCGATGAAATCGATGCAGTGGGCCGCCAGCGCGGCGCAGGCATCGGCGGCGGTAACGACGAACGGGAACAAACCCTGAACCAATTGCTGACCGAAATGGACGGTTTTGAGGGCAATACTGGGATTATCATCATTGCTGCTACAAACCGCCCCGACGTGCTCGATTCGGCGCTGCTGCGTCCGGGTCGTTTTGACCGCCAAGTTAGCGTAGATACGCCGGATATCAAAGGCCGCTTGGAAATTTTGGAAGTTCACGCGCGCAACAAGAAGTTGTCTGCAGAGATTTCTTTGGATGCCATCGCCCGCCGCACTCCGGGTTTTACCGGCGCTGATTTGGCTAACTTGCTCAACGAAGCTGCTATTTTGACCGCCCGCCGCCGGAAAGAAGCGATTACGATGCTCGAAGTTGACGATGCAGTCGATCGCGTGGTAGCAGGTATGGAAGGCACGCCGCTGGTGGACAGCAAGAGCAAGCGCTTGATTGCTTACCACGAAATCGGCCACGCGGTCGTCGGTACTTTGATTCAAGCCCACGATCCCGTGCAAAAAGTTACCTTAGTCCCTCGCGGACAAGCTCGCGGCTTGACTTGGTTCATGCCTAGCGAAGACCAAGGTTTGATTTCTCGATCGCAAATCTTAGCCCGGATTAGCGGTGCTTTGGGCGGCCGCGCAGCCGAAGAAGTAGTTTTCGGCGACGCAGAAGTTACCACCGGTGCCGGCAACGACTTGCAGCAAGTCAGCGGTATGGCCCGCCAAATGGTTACTCGCTACGGGATGTCTACCTTGGGCCCGATCGCCCTAGAAGCTCAGCAAAGCGAAATTTTCCTCGGCCGCGACTACACGGCGCGATCGGAATATTCCGAAGAAATTGCCTCTCGGATTGACGGACAAGTCCGGGAAATTGTCGATCGCTGTTACGAAGATGCCCGCCGCATTATTCGCGAAAATCGCACTGTGGTCGATCGTTTAGTCGATTTGCTGATTGAAAAAGAAACCATCGACGGCGAAGAGTTGCGGCTGATCGTCTCTGAATACACTTTTGTTCCTGAAAAAGAACAATACGTTCCTCAGCTTTAAAAAGTTAAAGGCGAATATTCAGGGCGAATAAAATTCGCGACTACACAAACAAAGTCCGCCTGCGCGGACTGAAGAAATTAAACCCGCGCAGGCGGGTTTTGTCTGTTTAGCAGCGGTTTCAACCGCCGACTCAAAAGAAATTTTAAAAAGTTAAAGGCGAATATTCAGGGCGAATAAAATTCGATCAAAAGAAACTATATGATTAAGAATTCATCGATTTGTTTGATAGTAATTTCAACATTAATTTCCGTCAATACTTTGAGCGCCAGCGCCGAAAAATTAAGATGTTTTGTAGATATTTGCATCGACCCCAGCAGCGTAGAATTAAGCAAATCCGATATTCCCGGTGCTCCTTCTTATCCCGTCAGAATTATTTTAGGCACTCAGCAGTTTAGTAACGAGAAAATGCTGGTGCAAATGGAAGTTAACTGCAATTCGCGAGAGTTTAGAACAGTCAGAATTAGCGAAGATGGCGAAAATTGGTCGAATTTCGATCCGAGATGGACTTTGGTCGATCGCACAAACTCATATTTGTCTCGGCTGGTTGACTTTACTTGCAAATTGGCGATCGCCGAACAATAGCACAAACAGTTCGCGATCGCAACCAAAGAAACCGGGTTTTTTCGCAAATCTGGGCGCTGTAAAGCGTTTTCTCGTAAAAACCCGGTTTCTGACCACCCGGTTTCTGACCACCCGTGCGATCGCGAACTAATAAATAAGTAGACCAAGAAAAAAAACAGAGCACTTATATCTTCAACCCTTGACTTGCGGGTTTTTTCAGTGTAGAAGCGGTTGAAATCGCCGAATGTTAATATTAAACTCAATCTAAAATCTAAAATCTAAAATCTAAAATCGAATGACAAACCCCAGCGAATACCGGCAAAGACGCGAACAATTAATGGCAAAAATTGGCAGCGGGACAGCGATATTTCGCAGCGCCCCCGCAGCCGTCATGCACAACGATGTAGAATACGCCTACCGACAAGATAGCGATTTTTTCTACTTAACAGGTTTCAACGAAGCGGGGGCGGTAGCAGTGCTCGCGCCGCACCACGAAGAACACAAATTTGTCTTGTTCGTGCAGCCAAAAGACTTGGAAAAAGAAACTTGGCACGGTTATCGCGCTGGAGTAGAAGGCGCTAAGGAGTTGTACGGCGCTGATGAAGCGTTTCCCATCGCCGAACTTGCCGAAAAATTGCCAAAATTTCTAGAAAAGGCCGATCGCATATATTATCACTTCGGGCGCGATCGCACCTTCAACCAAACAATCCTCAATCACTGGCAAAGCTTGATGGCAACCTACCCGAAACGCGGTACAGGGCCAACAGCCATCGAAGATTCCAACATCATCCTACACCCGATGCGGCTGGTGAAAAGCGAAACAGAATTAGCATTAATGCGCCAAGCCGCTAATATTTCAGTTATCGCCCACAACCGCGCCCAAGAATTCGCCAAACCCGGCAGGTACGAATACGAAATTCAAGCAGAAATCGAACATATTTTTGGCATGAACGGCGGCACTCCCGCTTATCCTTCCATTGTCGCCTCCGGTAACAATGCCTGCGTTCTCCACTACATCGAAAACAACCGCCAAATCCAGGAAAACGATTTGCTGCTAATAGATGCCGGTTGTGCTTGCAACTACTACAACGCCGACATTACTCGCACCTTTCCCGTCAGCGGCAAATTCACCGCCGAACAACAGATTATTTACGACTTAGTTTTGCAAGCACAATTGCAGGCAATTAGTCAAGTATATCCGGGAAATCCTTACAGCAAAATTCACGAAACAGCAGTGCGCGTTTTGGTGGAAGGTTTAATGGATTTAAAAATTTTGGCGGGGGACATTGAAGAGATAATTAAAGAAGAGAAATACAAGCCGTTTTATATGCACCGCACCGGACATTGGCTGGGATTGGACGTACACGATGCAGGCGTTTATCAGTACGGCGAAAATTCGCAAGTTTTGCAGGCGGGACAAGTGCTGACGGTGGAACCGGGGATTTATATTTCTCCTCATATTAAACCCGTTGAAGGACAGCCGGAGGTTCCTGAAAAATGGCGCGGTATTGGCGTGAGAATTGAAGATGATGTTTTGGTGACAGTTGACAATCACGAAGTCTTGACGGCGGGAGTTCCTAAATGATTGTTGACTGTTGACTGTTGACTGTTGACTGTTGACTGTTGACTGTTGGCTGTTGGCAGTTGCGGCATTTAAATTGTATATTAAAAAAAATCAAAGTCTTGTGGGGTTTCCCGCTCGCCCTGAATATACAATTTAAATGCGCGACAGCTTATTTATTATTTATTATTAATTATTTATTATAGCGGTTCTCAAGCTTGGTGAGGTATTCCCACGGATGCCTATTCCCGATGCCAGATGCCCGATGCCCTATGCCCACGAGAGGACTTAATGTTACTGAGAAAGGCTATATTTGTTGGTTCTAATTCCGAATTACCAACAACCAACAGCCAACAGCCAACAGTCAACAACCAACAGCCAAACAAAGATCCCTTATGTGTATTGATCCCGCAGACAACGCACGGCGTAACTATCCCGTAGGGAATCGACCTCTCGAAACCTGCGAAGTATTAGTAGCAGAGCAAAAAGCAAAAATTCGGCAACTCGAAGAACATTTGCAGCAGCAGAGAGAATTGTGCCAGAAATTAGAAGCACAACTCAAAGCAGTCGAGAATGCTGCCTCTTCGGATTCGGCAACTGAATTTGATATCACCGAGGACGATCGCACTGAGTTAATCGCATCTCTGGAAAAAAGCCAGGAAATGTACCGAACTCTGATCAAACATTATCCGAATGGGTCGGTGTTTTTGTTCGATCGCGATTTGCGCTATACTCTGGTTGACGGTCAAGGTTTGGCAGTAGCTGGTTTGTCTAAAGAAAAGTTGGAAGGCAAAACATTGTGGGAAGTATCCCCACCTGAAGATTTGCCACTTTTTGAGACTACATATCGCGCGGCTTTGGCAGGAAAAGAGAATAATTTTGAATATAAATACGGCGATCGCGTTTATTCAACAACAATTGCTCCCGTCAAAAACGACCGGGAAGAAATTTTCGCAGGCATGGTCGTCACTCAAGATATTACCGAAAAAAAACAGGCAGAAATAGCGCTGGCAAAAATCAAAAATCAGCTAGAAATTAAATATAAAAAGCGCACTGAAGACTTGAAAACAGCCAACAATCAATTGCAGGAAGAAATTCTCTCTCGCTGGCGCGCCGAAGAAGCTCTGCGGGAAAGCCAGGAACAGCTAGAATTGTTTTTCTCTCAATCTTTAGATGGCTTTTTCTTTATGATGCTGGACGAACCCGTGCACTGGGACGATACAGTTGACAAAGAAAAAGTTTTGGATTACGTATTTACTCACGGGCGGATAACGAAGGCAAACGATGCTTTGATAGCTCAATACGGAACTACTCGGGAAGAGTTGATTGGCCAAACAATTAACTTTTTTTTGTCCCACAACTTGGCTGGCTGCAGAGAGATGTTCAGGCAATTTTTTGATGCTGGCAGAATTCACATCGAAAATGACAATCGCAAGTTTGACGGGGCTACAATTTGGGTGGAAGGCGACTATATTTGCATTTACGATTCCCTGGAAAGAATCGTGGGGTATTTTGGCGTGCAGCGGGATATTAGCGATGCCGTGGTTGCAGCTACGCAACGCAAACAAGCTGAAACAGCACTGAAAGAAAGCGAACAAAGGTTCCGACAGCTAGCAGAAAATATTGAAAGCGTGTTTTGGATGGTAGGCATTCAACCGCAGGAAATTATTTATATCAGTCCGGGTTACGAAAAAATTTGGGGCAGAAGCTGCGCTGAATTGTATGCTTCGGGGCACTTTTTTGCAGATTCCATCCATCCAGAAGATCGCTCTCGCGTTGTTGCTAAATTCGCTAAAAAAATTGTAGCTGAAGATGAGACGGAATATCGAATTGTCAGACCGGATGGCGAAATTCGCTGGATTCGCGATCGGGCTTTTCCGATTACCAATCAAGCTGGTGAAGTTTACCGCATCGTTGGCATTGCAGAAGATATCAGCGAACAAAAACATTCAGAAAAAGTCATCCGCGAAAGTGAAGAACGCTTCCGCCAGTTAGCAGAAAATATCCAAGATTCCTTCTGGCTAATGTCTGCTGAATTCACCGATTTATTGTATCTAAGTCCAGCTTACGAACAAATCTGGGGGCGCAGCCGCGAAGAATTGTATGCCGAGCCCTTAAAAATGATGGAGTGGGTGCATCCAGAAGATAAACATTTGCTGCAAGAGGCAATGGGGCGAGTGTTGCAGGGCGAGTCTACCTATATCGAATATCGGATTTTTCTGCCATACGGCACAATTCATTGGGTTTGCGATCGAGCTTTTCCTATTTACGACGAATCGGGTAATATTTACCGCATCGCTGGTATTTGTGAAGATATTAGCCATCGCAAATTGACCGAGGCCCGCATCCAAGCAGCACTCCGCGAAAAAGAAGTATTGCTGAAAGAAATTCACCACCGAGTCAAAAATAATATGCAGGTAGTTTCCAGCCTGCTGCAATTACAAGCTCAATACATTGAAGACGAACCGACGCTAGCTTTATTTGAAGAAAGTCAGACCCGCATCCATTCAATGGCTTTGATTCACGAGCAACTTTATCAATCCGACAATCTCGATCGGATCGATCTCCCGCCCTACGTTGAAAATTTGCTTGCCAATTTGTATCAATCTTTTGGTTACGGCAATACTTCCATCCAATTCAATGTCAACGTTGACCCAATTTCTTTAAATATAGAAACAGCAATTCCTTGCGGTTTGATTATTAATGAACTGGTGTCTAACTCGTTGAAATACGCCTTTACCGAAAGTTTGGCAGGTGAAATTAATATTAATTTTCATCGTGACACAACTTCTCAGCAATTTCACTTAAGTATTCAAGACAACGGCAGGGGATTCCCTGCAGGTTTTAACATAGAACATACCGAAACTTTAGGATTGCGATTAGTGCGGATGTTGACCAACCAATTAGATGGAACTCTTGTGATTGACAGTAAGTGCGGAACTTGTTACGATATTAGTTTCGCTGAGTTGTCTTATCGACGGCGCATTTAAAAAATAATATGAACCCTATAAAGATTTTGGTGGTCGAAGACGAAGTGATTGTCGCCGAAGACATAGCAGGCAGGTTGAAAAAACTAGGTTATATAGTAACAGCCACGGTTGTTTCAGGGGAAGAAGCACTGGAAAAAGTTGCAGAAGAACGGCCAGACTTAGTGCTGATGGATATCGTACTTAAAGGTAACATGGATGGTATAACAACAGCCGAACAAATCAGAACCAAGGTAGATGTACCAACAGTATTTTTAACCGCTTATGCCGACGAGAAAACGCTGCAAAGAGCGAAACTTACAAACCCATTTGGTTATATTATCAAACCATTTCAACAACATGATTTGCGGGTGGCGATCGAGATTGCCCTGCACAGACACGAAATCGAAGCTAAGATGCGAGAATCTCTTAAAGCTTCGGAAGCAACGAGAGAGTGGGTGGAAGAAAAGTCGTACCGCCAAAACCAGTATATTTCAATGGCTGCTCACGAATTGCGGAATCCGCTCAACGCAATTTTAATCTCTGCAGAACTCCTACAGCTCGATCGCGATCGTAGCAATGATGAAGCCCAAGTCAGAACCCTGCGGCTGGTGAATTCAGCTACAAAAAAAATGAACCAGCTAATCGACGATATGCTGTTCATGGGCCGAGCAGAATCAGGTAAACTCAAATCCCATCCATTACCGATAAATTTAGTCGAATTTTGTCAAGATTTGCTGGATCAACTGCAGTTAGGAAATGAAGCCAAGCACAAACTAAAATTCATCCCGTCTGACGTTACCAGCGCGATTTTAGATCAACAATTGCTGCACTGTATTATTTCTAACTTAATTGTCAACGCCATCAAATATTCCCCAAGCGGCGGTCAAGTCAGCTTGGAATTGCAATACACTCAAGCAGGAGATGGAGACAAAGAACCTATCTTTTGTTTTTATCGCGAGTGTTTATTTCCTAATTCTCAATCTACACATATTAACTATCCCTTACTAATTATCCGCATCCAAGACCAAGGTATAGGCATCCCAGAAACCGAAGTAGAAAAAATATTTGAAATGTTTTACCGCTGCAAAAATACTGGAAAAATTAAAGGTAACGGTTTGGGATTAACCATTGTCAAAAAAGCTGTAGATTTGCAAGGAGGTGCCATTTGCTGTGAAAGCAAAATCGGCGTTGGTACTAACTTTACAGTCGTGCTTCCCTATGTAGCTCTTTCTTCAAAAAATCATAGATAAGACTTATCTAATCATCAAAATGTTGCAAAATCCACTCAACCGCCACCGATAAATTGGCTGCAATAAAATCCGGTTTAGTATGGTGCTGATACTCGCCGCTCAACACGCTTTCACCGTAACCAGTCTGCACTAAAATACCAGTACAACCGGCATTGTGAGCCATATCCACATCAGTCGCTTTGTCTCCCACCATAAAACTGTTCTGTAAATCCAAATTGTGTTCCCAAGCGGCGGCTACCAACATTCCCGTATTCGGTTTTCGCCAAGTAGTATATCGTGTAAATTCCGAGTTTATTCCACCTTCGGCTTCGCTCAAATAAGGGCAGTAATAAAGAGCATCTAAGCTCGCTCCCGCTTCATTTTTTAATAGTTGACAAAGGCGTTTGTGCAAAGCTTCAACGTGGCTGACTGGATAATAACCTCTGGCGGGGCCGGATTGATTGGAAACCAGACAGCAAAATATTTTGTGGTCATTTAAACGGCGTACAGCTTTAGCTATTCCTGGGATTAAATGCAAATCTTCTACTTGGTGAATGTAGCCCGCTTCGATGTTAAGTACGCCATCTCTGTCCAGAAATACTGCTCGTTTCATGTAATTGTAATTGATAATATTATAGGAATCCTATCATATTCGCTTGATTAACCCCAAGTTTACACAGGTTCGTAGTGCGAACTGAAGTAGGCTCTTGTTGCCGACTGAAGTCCGCACTACAAACGGGGTAATCTATCGGATATGATATCGCACATTTCCGATTCCTCGAAACCGGATTTTTTGATCGAATATGCGGATGAAGAACAAGTATTTTCGTGACAAAATCAGGTTTTTGACCAAAAAAAACGGATACCGTGCCACCTTGACTCCTGATTGGAAAGAGTACAGTTTTAGACTTTTGTTCAATATCCAAAATTGCTCTGGGAGTCAATCTAAAATCTAAAATCTAAAATCTAAAATCGACGGACTGCCCGTGCGTCCAAGAGTGAGTTTGTCAGACCGGGTTTTGTACAAGAATGTTGTAAATAATAAATAATTTTTGTACAAAACCCGCCCTCTTTTCAAACAAAGTTAGCCGCCCCAAACCTTCTTCAAAACCTCTTGAGGAGAAATGTCAGCCATTTTACCAGTTGGAGATTTTATACCCAAAAATCGATCGCCCGGTGGCAGCAATTTTGCAGGTTCAGTCGGGCCGAACAAAGCTATTGTATAAGTTTGAACCGCTACAGCTAAGTGCATCGGCGCACTGTCGGTACACATCATCAAATTAGCAGCAGCAATGGTGGCGGCTAATTTGCCGATATCATCCGGCGAGATAACTTTTACCTTCGGACAAAGTTCGACTAACTTGTTTACGAAAGCTGCATCTTCGGGGCCTTTCACAACAACAACGGGCAAATTAGGCTGCCGTTGCTGACAGTCTTCGATGATTTGTCTCCAGTTGTCTGTAGGGTAAATTTTGTCAATACCTTTAGACAGGGCTAGCTGACTGGAACCGCCGTGAATCAGAATGTAACCGCTTTCTTTTACACCTAACCGCTGCTGTTCGGCTTCTGCCCACTGAATATCCTGTTTCGGTACATTAATTGCCAGGGGCGGACAAGGATTTTTAATGTTGAATCCTTGCAGCAAATCGTGATACATTGAGGCAGCGTACTGGTCAGTTTTTAAAGGTACGGCATCGGTGAGAAATCGAGCGCCGTTGGTTCCTAAATAGCCAACTCTCTGCGGAATGCCGGTCAGCCACAGCAGAAGTCCTACAGTCCACCGCTGGCCGAGGGAAACAACTGCTTCGTATTCGCGATCGCGAATTACGCCCAGTAAATTGCCCAAATCTGCCATAGCGTTGCGGTCTTTGAAATTGTACGTCAAGACTTCTTTGACGGACTTGCAGACTCGGTAAGCGCCCTTTGCCCTCGGTTCCACGATGACATCAATCTGAGAGTCTGGATAAGACTGCTTGAGGTCGTCAAGGGTGGGGAAAAATAAAATTTGGTCGCCAATCCCGCCAGGGACAAGTGCTAGTATTCGCATCATAAACGATCGGGCTATTATCTATCTAGGTAGCTCTCAGCTATCGGTCTTCCACTATCAGCTTATAGTATTTTTAGACTTTAAAAGCTACTGGCTGACAGCTAAACAACTGACCCAAAAGTACAGGACGCTTTTAATATATACCTAGTTGGTAAAGAAGGGTTAGTTAATGCACTTATTGATTGCGGCGGCCGGTTCGGGGCGGCGGATGGGGAGTCAGCGGAATAAACTGCTGCTGAATTTGCTCTCTAAACCTTTGCTGAGTTGGACTTTGGCTGCTGCTGAAGCTTCGCAGCAGATTAGTTGGATCGGCATCATGGGACAGCCTGACGATTTTCCAGATTTTAAGGCAATTCTGGCCGATTTAGCTTTGATCAAGCCTGTGGAACTGATTCTAGGAGGGACTACCAGGCAAGAGTCAGTTTACAACGGTTTGCAGGCTTTGCCACCAAATGCCGATCGAGTGTTGATTCACGACGGCGCTAGGTGTTTGGCAACTCCTGAATTATTCGATCGCTCGGCAGAGGCTCTGTTGGGCTGTCCGGGCTTGATTGTCGCCGTCCCGGTCAAGGATACCATTAAGGTGGTGGACGAGTCTAGGATTGTGCGAGACACGCCGGACAGAAGCAATTTGTGGGCGGCCCAGACTCCCCAAGGATTTGAAGTGAAATTATTAAAGCAGTGTCACGAACAAGGGCGACAAAAGGGTTGGGAAGTTACAGACGATGCGGCTTTGTTTGAAAAATGCGGTTTGGCCGTGCGAATTGTTGAGGGAGAAGAGACAAATTTGAAGGTGACAACGCCCGTTGATTTGAGCGTAGCAGAATTCATTTTGCGCCAAAGATTCGGATAAATTATCTTCAACAGATTTCCGGTACGGGTTTTGTCAAAAAAGAAGCGGTTCAAACTGCCGCTTCTTCTTTCATAAACCTGTTTTTTAGCTTTTTTATTCACCCAAAAACGGATACCGTCGTGGAAAGAGCGAAATTTTAGACAAGAGTTCCAATTCCCGTGATTCACCCAGCAGCAAGTAAATCTCAAATAGAAACATGGAGAATCTCAAGTTGAGTGATGTTTTTTTAGGAGGAATAGTTAGGGATTTTTTTGCTAGTTATTTTTGATGACGCGAAGGAGTTTCTTGCTTTTTGGGAGCATCTTTAGTTTGGCAAAAAGCATTTTTTTGCGATCGTGCTGTCCCTGAAAACCTAGCGGTACAACACTCGATGAGGAGAGAACACTATAGCGGTTATCACAAAAGTGAGGATAGCCCGATGCCCGATACCCTGTTTGGCCGATGCCCGATGCCCGATGCCCTATGCCCTCATCTTTCAGAAAAAGGCTATATATAAATGCAAAACACAGATACTCCCCATTTGTTCAATCAGATTTGTACTGCTTTTTTTCATCTCTTAAATGCTTGACATGATACTTATTTTAGGAGGGTTGAATCAGCCCTGCCTAATTTAGGGGTATAAAAATAAAATCAGGATCGGAGGGAACAGCGTTTGACCGACATTTGCCCCTTCGCGACGCAAAGTCAAGGTTTTTTTGCGCCAAGTAACCAAACTCTAGACTATTTGTAGATGAGTTTGCTTGTATGGCGGTAGCAACTAAGCGACACTGTAAGTAGCAAGTCAGTCCCTGTAAGGTCTGAAGGCATCTAAAAACGGTGTTTTGCTAGACCGTTCCTAGAGAGTGCCTGCTAAATGGCTGAAAGTATTGATAGTTCGTTAGGTTTTCGATGGGTTTTTAAATGTTAAGTTTTTTGTAAAGGAGATATCAACTCTGAGCGATCCAGCACTTTCGGGCACCACCGGTGTTTCACCTACAGCTTTGCTTCCTCAACTGTCGATCGGTATTTTTGTCCGCTCACAGGAACTCGCAGGCTCGACGATCGAGCTTTTGAGGGGCGAGCGCTACGCTTTAACCCACATCAAGTCGGCGGTGGAGTTTTTGGGATTCCTGAAGCACAGCTACCACCTCGATTGTTTGGTTGTTGAGGTAGATGGAGATCGGCGCGAACTCCTCAGCAAGCTGCAAGAACGATCGCTCTTTTTGCCTGCTGTGATTTTTTCGCCCCAACCGGGGGAAGATGAAATACCCGAAGCACCACTTTCAAATAGTTTTGAGACGCAGCCCAGTAACGCCGACAATAGTCAAGAACAAAGTTGTACTTTTTTTTATCACCCTGCGGAGGTGCAACTGCCGATCGCCCGATCGAGTGAAATAACTGCAGCTATCGATCGGGCGATCGGGCAATTTCTCAAACTTTCAACTTTAGTTCCTCCGGGCGAGCGATCCGCAAAAGTCGATCCGACAACCCTATTGACTGCTCAAAGTTTACTAAGCCGACAGCAGCGCCGACTTGCGGAAAAATTACGGGAGCGATTAGGATACTTAGGTGTGTATTATAAAAGAAATTCCCAGATTTTTTTGCGAAATCTGTCTGAGTCAGACAAGCAAAAGTTCTTGGAGCAACTCAAGTCAAGTTATCGCGACATCGTTTTGCATTATTTTTCTGAAGATACTGCAGTCAACAATCAAATAGATGAATTTGTCAATTTGGCTTTTTTTGCTGACGTTCCCGTTACTCAACTTGTAGAAATTCATATGGAGTTGATGGAGGAGTTTGCTAAACAGCTAAAATTAGAAGGGCGCAGCGAGGAAATATTGCTCGATTACCGCTTGACTCTGATTGACGCGATCGCTCATCTGTGCGAAATGTACAGGCGATCGATTCCCAAAGAGACATCTCAACCTAGAGATTAGAAGGAAGAAAGCAGAAGCTAAAATTTACCAAAACAGAAAGGAGAAGACGTTCGATCGGGCGATCGGAAAGCAGCAATTATTATAAAATAACAAAGAACAGCAGACTTAACACAAATAACCACTACAACTAACATCTGACAACTCATACTCAACATCTATAAAAGTTCATGAGTCCTCTCAAAAAAACCTACGTTCTCAAGCTCTATGTTGCTGGAAATACTCCCAACTCAGTGCGAGCTTTGAAAACCCTAAAGGACATCCTAGAACAAGAATTTCAAGGAGTATACGCCCTGAAAGTCATAGACGTTCTCAAAAATCCTCAACTCGCAGAAGAGGACAAAATTTTGGCAACCCCGACTCTGGCGAAAATCCTGCCGCCCCCGGTGCGAAAAATTATTGGCGATTTGTCCGATCGCGAGAAAGTTCTGATAGGATTAGATTTGCTCTATGAAGAACTCCGCGAAGAAGACCTGAATTCATAAGATGATCGGGTGACAGTCATTAGTCCGCAGTGATTAGTTATTAGTTATGGGAGCATCTCATTTTTGTAAAAAGCATTTTTTTGTTATAGAACTGTCCGCGTTCGCGCGGGTCATATAACCCAGTGCGAACGCGGACACCACTATAAAAGTTAATGATTCACAACTAAAGAATACTGAGAGTTCAAAAAAATCCCTATGAATGAAATTATTCAAACAGTACAACCCGAAAAAAATGTAACTGCAGGAGTTCAAAAAATTCGCACGATGATTGAAGGTTTTGACGACATCAGTCACGGCGGAATGCCAGTCGGCAGAACCACCCTAGTCAGCGGCACATCAGGAACAGGAAAAACTTTATTCGCCGTACAATTTATCTATAACGGAATCACCCATTTTGATGAACCGGGAGTCCTCGTAACCTTTGAAGAATCACCGACAGATATTATTAAAAATGCGTGCAGTTTCGGTTGGGATCTGGCAAAATTAATCGATGAAGGCAAGCTATTTATTTTGGACGCTTCCCCCGACCCAGAAGGTCAGGATATCGTGGGAAATTTTGATTTGTCAGCCTTAATCGAACGGATTCAATACGCCATTCGCAAGTACAAAGCCAAGCGCGTTTCTATAGATTCAGTGACAGCAGTATTTCAACAGTACGACGCTGCATCGGTAGTGCGCCGAGAAATTTTTCGCTTAGTTGCGCGCCTCAAACAAGTAGGCGCAACTACAGTTATGACTACCGAAAGGCTGGAAGAATACGGCCCAGTGGCGCGGTTTGGAGTGGAAGAATTTGTATCGGATAATGTAGTAATTGTTCGCAACGTTTTAGAAGGAGAACGCCGCCGCCGCACAATGGAAATTTTGAAGTTGCGCGGTACAACTCACATGAAAGGCGAATATCCTTTTACTATGACTAATGACGGCATTAATATTTTCCCATTGGGAGCGATGCGATTAACTCAAAAGTCTTCTAACGTGCGGGTTTCTTCCGGCGATAAAACTCTCGACGAGATGTGCGGCGGCGGTTTCTTTAAAGACTCGATTATTTTAGCTACGGGTGCAACGGGAACCGGCAAAACCTTGTTGGTAAGCAAATTCTTGCAAAATGCTTGCATGAACGGCAATCGGGCGCTGCTTTTTGCCTATGAAGAATCGCGGGCTCAGTTGTTCCGCAATGCTTATTCTTGGGGCATTGATTTTGAAGAAATGGAACAGAAAGGACTGCTAAAACTGCTGTGTACTTACCCGGAATCTGCGGGTTTGGAAGACCACTTGCAGACGATTAAATCAGAAATTGCGGAATTCAAACCTTCTCGAATTGCTATTGATTCGCTGTCGGCCTTAGCTAGGGGTGTTAGCAATAATGCTTTTAGGCAATTTGTGATTGGGGTAACTGGTTTTGCGAAGCAGGAAGAAATCACTGGCTTTTTTACAAATACCAGCGATCAGTTTATGGGTTCTCATTCGATTACTGACTCCCATATTTCTACGATTACTGACACGATTATCATGCTGCAGTATGTAGAAATTCGCGGGGAAATGTCGCGGGCAATTAATGTGTTTAAGATGCGCGGTTCGTGGCACGACAAAGGGATTCGGGAATATACGATTACTGAACGGGGGCCGCAAATTAAAGATTCGTTCCGCGGCTACGAACGGGTCATCAGCGGTTCTCCGACTCGGATTGCGATTAATGAGAAGAGTGAGTTATCGCGGATTATTCAGGGGGTACAGGGCCCAGATGATGACGATATTTAATAGCAAACAGTCGGTTTTAGGGTGCTCTTAGCAAACACTGTATAGCTGTTGTTGAGAAACTCATACCCTGTACGATGGAAGCAGTGCTGGACTTGTTGGCCGGGCTAGGGAGTTGATTGTCTCCAAATTTGTCTCCAAATTGTCTCCAAATTGTCTCCAAATTTGTCTCCAGACAGCCCGTTTTGTCTTCAAAGACTCCTTGTACGGTAACATACGCTAAGCCCTAGAAACGCGAAAACCCTTGATTTTTCAAGGGTTATAGCCATTTATTGTAGAAAGCGGGCAGCGGGAATCGAACCCGCATAGTTAGCTTGGAAGGCAACCAGATAATAAGCTATATCACTATACAGGTCAAGGGTTCCAGCTTTAACCGAAAATCGAGCCAAGTATTTTGTATCCAATTTGTATCCAAAATTCGCTATCATATCGTCATCGTAATTGGTACATAGGATGACGAATCCCCCTAGCAGGGCAAAAAAGGGGTCAGTGGTTGTTCAAACTTTTCAAGGTAGGCTGCGATTGCAGTTACCTAGGCAACTGTACGATGGCAGTCGCAAATATATGTCCCTAAACTTAGCGGACACCGCCGAAAACTGGAAACTGGCAGAGGCTAAAGCACAGTTGATTGAATCTGATATCAAGTTTGAGCGGTTTGACCCCACGCTCAAAAAGTACAAGTCACAAACTCACTTGACCGTTGTTGAGACAATCAAGCCTAAGCCAGAACTGACACTGACTCAGTTGTTTGAGAGATATTTGGAGTTCAAGAAGCCCACACTCAAGACAACAACGTTCAATTACATGGTGACGGGCATTCAGAGTTATATTGACCGTTGCCCTTGCCAGCCTCTGTCGGAGGACTGTGCTTTGCAGGTACGCGCGTGGCTGTTAGAGGATACAACAAACAGCATGACCAAACGGGTTTTAACCCATTTGAATGCAGCGGTTAAGTGGGGGATTAAGTTCAAGATTGTGAGGGGCTTAACTGCTTCCCCGTTTGAGGGGATGTCGGCAGAGTTGCCTAAGCACAAATGGGAAAGTGACCCAGAGCCTAATGCTTTTACAGCTCAAGAGAAAGAGCTGGTGTTGGAGGCTTTTAAGAACCACAGAGGCACTTGGAACGGGAGGGGAGAAACCGGGCAAAAGTTTTGTTTTTACTACCCGATGGTGCAATTCTGGCTGCTGACTGGATGCCGTCCGTCCGAGGCTGTGGGGTTGAGATGGTCTGACATTGCTGCTGACTTTTCTCACATTGTGTTTAATGGGAGTATACAGCACCCAAGCGGTAAGGAGACAAGGGTTGACGGCAGTAAAAACAACAAGCGGCGTAAATTCCCCTGCAATCAAGAGCTGATTCAGTTGTTGAAAAGTATTAAGCCACTAAATCTGACTGACAAGGATAGATTGGTTTTTCCGTCACCGATTAAGGGCGGGGCGATTAACTACAACAATTTCACTAAGCAGGTATGGCATAAGCTGGTTGACCCGATTACTCAAAACAGTCGGCAACATCAACAGGATTGCAAGACTACTACGCCTTATTCTTGTCGGGATACTTTTATCAGTGAACAGGTTGGTAAGGGCGTACCGAGTGCGGTTGTGGCTAAGTGGTGCGACACGTCGGAGAAAGTGATTAATGCTGTGTATTTAGATGGCAAGATTTTAGAGCATTTACGCCCGTTATGATGCTGTTAATATGTTGATTCTACGGGCAATTTTTGCAAAACAAAACTTTGCAGTCGCACCTGTTGACAGATGGCTGCGAATCTGCGATCGTATGTAACTAAGGAAGATTGATGCGCGGTAATGCGGTTTTAGCGAACCACACTAACCACGACTTCCCCAAACCGTTTTGTACCAACGTTTGGAGCCGAATAATTATGCCACATTCAGCCGATTGCCCTCAAGGGCGATCGCAACACTTAATGTTTGCGGGGGCTAGCCATGACTGAGCCTCCCATCCATTACCGCCGTATTGACAAACTCAAGGCGATCGCTTTTGACCACGGCTTTACCAACCAAGATGCTAAGCAGTTTGGGAAGCTTTCCAAGACTGCTACATGGGAAGCGCTGCTAGAACTGTACTTCGTTGACGGTGAATCGCTTGACACAATGCTAGACAAACCGCTAGACAGTGTAGACACTGGGTGGACTAATGACGGTTCGTTTCCTGTCTGCGACTTTACCCAAACTTCCACCAGCTTTTTAGAATGGGTTGATTTTGGGCAACTCGTTGCATTCTTACTCGCATCGGCAGGAATCTTTGTGCTGGCGATGTCAATGTGGCGACAAATCAATCCTCTTAATCTGTTTCCCCCAGTTCGCATCAACATACAAATAGGGACAAAATTATGAGCTTACAACTGCGACTATTCGGTGGCGGTCAGGACGCTGCTGGCAAACTTTCAGGAACGAATGACGGCGGACACGCCATCGACAAATCAAAAGTGTTGGCACAAACTGACGCAGCGGCCATCAGCCCGCTAAACCCCGGCGACTTTGGCTCAATCCGCAGCGTCCCGGTTGTACCTGCTCCCCGTTATTTTACAAAGGATGAGGCGGACGGACTCAAAGACCTGGCAAAGGAAAAAACCGACGGGGCACGGCAAGCAAAACGCGGCTACAAAGCACTAGGCAAAATTGAAGCGGCTGACGCTGTGGTGCATAAAGAACATCGCAAATATGAGGGTGTGGTTGCGGACAATGAATTGAAGAAAGTTCGCAGCAATGCTGGTCTGGCTAAAAAATTACACGGATTACGCCCTGGTTATGCTCGTCTAGGGATGGGAATAGACAAAGCTGAAAACGATGCCCGCACCCGTATCGATGCTATTCGAGCCAAACTTACAGCGGGGATGAACTAATGCGGGCGATGTATTTGGCAAATTATTTTATTGCTGGGTGCATCGCTTCCTCTCTTCTGGGATGGATAGCGAGTTTGCATCCTATGGCATTTAGAGCGATCGCATTTTTATCAGCAGCAGCCTTTATTTTGTGGGGTCTTTGCTGGTTGCTAGATTTTTCAGTCAGTGGCTGGCTCAAGATTTCTGTACAAAATCTACAGGCTTTTTTGCTAGCTGGGCTGGCAATGGCAGTTATCGGCGCGGGGGTGTTTCTATGCAGTTAAAAATGTGGGTGCTTTCTGGCGCTGCGTTGGCTCTGTGGCTAACTCCTCTGACAGTCCTGGACAAGCGTATTAATTGGCATAAATCAATCCAGGGTCTGTCGCTGTGTGCTGCAATTGCCTGTGCGGTTGGTGCTGGGAAAATTGCCTCCCAGTTGGCTGATGAAAATGAAATCGAGTTTTTAAAGATTAGAGCAATTAAGGCAGATGTTGAAGATGAAATTGCTACTGAAGTTTATGTGAGTCAAAAGCAGCGTCAACAGGAAGCTGAACTTATCCTGAACCCGCGCGAACAGCTTGAACGCGCTTTAGCATTGACCTCTGGCGATGACGACGAATCCGAACCGATCGGAACGCAACAGCTAGCTGCACCTGACCAGAACACCGAAACAGAACGCGCTGAACGGGCGCTGCAACTCAAAGCTAAGGGCTGGGGCAAGGCTAAAATTATCCTTGAAATTTGGGGCATAAGCAAAGGCGGCTCTCCCAAGTACAAAGCTGCTGAGGCTCAATATGAGCAATTCATCAATCAACAGGAGGAAAAAGAAGAATGAAAAAGCGGGCCAGGGGGGGGGCTGGTTTAGAGTCTGCCCCCCTGGCCGCACACTCAGATTTAAGGTGCCGCAGGCAACCGGACCTGAGTAATACCCGGTACACTCTTTAACAAGTAGAAAAAAAGCCTAATAGATAATGTTAGTTAAAAAATAGAAGAAAATAGATAGTAAACTATTTACCATCTACTTTGATATATTTTTCAGCTATTTTACTCTCTAAGCTTTCAGGCTTATTCACTAGCGGGATTTTTCCGAAGTTCCGCTGGCAACATTCGCCGAACTCGCACAGACTCCGCCGGAACTTCGGAAAAATAGCCGCAACTTTTCGGCACGTTGTAGGATTTAAATTGGTGGAACCCTAACCTTGAGCAATTGAGGTGCATCCGGTAGGCAGCCCATGAAATGCTTTGACAAGAGAAAGAGTAGACGAATCTGTCGCGGTCGATGGCGACGAATGGGTTCGGGAATCTCCTAAAGTAGGTTGCTAGGAGGGGCGGGCGGGTTAGCCCGGTAAACAGACGGCCCGGTGATAAGCGCCGTGAGTGCATACGACCCACCAAAACTAAGCTGGACTCTCATTTGCACGAGGATGACTGGCTTTCTATCGCAGGCGAAACGCATTCCTTTGATGCTTGGTTTTGCATGGCGATATAAGCTGGTTCCATTTAAGCTTTCAATTTTTCAAAAACTCAGTAAACACCAAAAAACCGCTGCCTTCAATTGGAACCTGATTACAGCAGTTTTTTGGAATCAACCCGCTTTTTAAGGCGGACACGTATCTATCATGAATAGTAGCTCAAACAACGGACAAAGTACAAGCCGTGCACTCCTTCGTGCATCCAAAACCAGTCCATGCCCGCACTGTGGCAAACCAGATTGGTGTTACTTTATCGGCGAACTTTCAGTATGTAATCGCGACCAGCCACCCGCTACTGGTTGGGAAGCAACATCGAAAGCTGATAAGGATGGCAAAATTTACTATGCCCCCATCCAACAGAAAAAAAGTATTCGCCCTCGCAAGACTCGCTACTGGGAGTATTTCACCCGCGACGGCTTGCCACTGGTTCGGGTTGTTCGATTTGATAATGGTGAAGGCAAAACTGACTGGGCTCAAGAAAGCTGGGGTAAATGTAAGGCTTCTCGACAGATAGGCTGGGTAGCTGGAACTAAGGGGGTGGCGCGTGAAAATATCCCCATTTATCGTTATACCGATGTCCAGAAAGCGATCGCAAATAATGAACTGATTTTCATAGTTGAAGGGGAATCTTGCGCCGATGTACTTTGGGATTTAGGCTTGGCCGCTACCTGCAATATTGGCGGTTCCGGCAAATGGCGAGCCACTGACACAAGCGATTTAGAGGGCGCTAACGTCGTAATCTGCCCTGACCGCGATAAACCAGGCATCAAACACGCTGAGCTATTGCATCAAGAATTCCCCGGCGCGTTGTGGCTTTACCCTTTCCCTGAATCTAAAGCTTGGGAAAACTTACCCGAAAGCAAGGGGCTAGACATTGCCGACTGGGTTGAACACCACAAAATAACTGCGGACGATATCAAAGCGGCGATCGGAGACAAGAAAACTTTTGACACTCTCCGGCAGACGCAAAAAATCGTTACTCATCCAAAATTTGAAGCCCCCAATCTTTCCGACCTGGCAACCAAAATTGATGAATTGCTTGAGTTGGATTTAAGGAAGTCACAGCTTCAAATCAAGATTTCAGAGCTGGCTCAGACTTACCGACTTACTCCTGCTGAGATTTGGAAAATTTACCGCACTCGCGAACAGGAATTAGAGCAAGAATCTGATCAAGAAGATACAGCGGCCGAAGTTGCCCGCTTACTCGCCTCAAAAGCTACTAATGTCAATTTGTTTGAAATTTTGCCACAACCTTTGGCAGAGGCAATTGTAAGACTAGCTACAACTTTGAATTTAAAGCCTGAAGGCTATACGCTGGCTTTGTTTACACAGGTATCAACTCTACTGAAAGCCAGCACAACCACAATGCTTTACCCTCAAACTAACTTCAGGGTATGCCCGAATTATTTCGGTGCCCTGGTTTCAGAAAGCTCTCAAAAGAAAACTCCGGTTATTCGTGCAGTCATCATTGACCCGATGGAAGCATTAAAAGTTGTTAGTGACCAAGAGTTTGAGAAAGCTAGTCTTGCTTACGAAGAAGATTTAAATCACTGGAAGGCTGACAAGGAACCCGATAAAGGTCCGATGCCTAAGCCACCAGCTCAGAAAATTTACCATTTTACAACAGCAACAGGAGAAGGCATTGCTGCACAAGTAGGCAGGTTGCCACAACAATCTTTACTTTGGGTAGCTGACGAGCTTGCGGGTGCTTTCAAATCCGCTAACCAGTACCGAGGGGGTAAGGGTTCTGATGAAGAAAATTTACTTGAATATTGGAGCGGTGGCGGTTCTGCCGTTTTACGTGCTGCGGGCTTAGCCGTGAATGCAAGGAATGTCGGTCTTTCAATATTTGGAAATATTCAGCCAAAGGTTTTGGCAACGTTCTTGGGAGAAGGCAATGATGACAACGGCAAATTTGCCCGCTTTGATTTTGTTCAACAGCCACTAGCCGCAACAGAACTTTTTGAGGATGCGCCAAGCGTTGACCTAACTCCAATGCTAACTTCGCTGTATGCAAGGCTAGACACATTGCCTCCCCAAAAATTTGAGCTAGACAAGGCTGCTAGAAAACTTTTTATCGCTTATTACAATCAGTGCGAACGCGATCGGATAGCAAGTTCTAAGCAAGGAATGCGCTCGATGTTTGGCAAAGCTCCTGAGAAAGTCGGCAAGCTGGCAACTATACTGCACTGCATTCATGGTGCGTTTCAGAGTGTCGAGATTTCTTCAGCTATTTCTGCTGAAACTATCCGAGCTGCTATCAAATTCGTGAAATACACCACAGACCAAGCTTTGAGTTTAAATCTAGAAATTTGTGATTCAACAGCGCTGGCTCCTAGTTTGGCAAAAATTATTTCGCTAGCAGAACGCAAGGGTGGGAGGGTATCAGCTCGAGATGTCAGCCTATCTTTTGATTCAAAACATCGCCCCACAGGGCAGCAAATACGCGACTGGCTTCGAGAATTAGTTGTTTTGAAGTATGGCGAAGTTACATCTAAGGGGCAAAAAATTACCTTTACCCTCACTCCACACTCCACAGTATCCACACTAGACTCTAACCAAGACATAGTAAGCGCTCAGGTTATCTACAGTAACAAATTACCTTATCCACACTTATCCACACTTAACGACAAAAGTGTGGATAAGTGTGGATACACTGTGGATAACCCTATCCACACCTTTAAACCTTTACCAGATGAGACTTTAGAGCTAAGTGTGGATACTGTGGATACAAAAACACCTTCTTCCAAAAACTCAAAATCCTTAATGATGAGCTGTACTACAGAAATAGAGGTTTCTACAGCAACCACTACCAAAAATCTCAGAACCTTTGAGAAAGGCGATCGAGTTGTAATTAAAGATGTGGGCGGTATGTTCCAAGGTGTTCGCGGTGAGATTTCGGATGTCTGGCACGGTCGCGCTGGTGAGACTTACATTGTCAGATTCGACAAGCCTGTGAGGAATATTCGGCAGACAGAATGTGAAGGCTCCAACCTGATGAAGCTCTAGAATCCCTCAATTCTGGGATTTTGAGATTCTACTTGCTCTCCCAAAATCCCCGCCGATCGCCTTGTGCCAATTGGCTTAGATTTTGGGGCCGGTTCGGTGTGCCAGTTTTTTAAAATTGTGCCAATTGTGTGCTAGACAAACCCTAGACAAGTTGAACTAATTCCTAAAAACACTAGACAGCAACTAGACATGGTGATAGTATGTGTCTAGTGGTAATTAGAAGCATTAGACATGACGGATAGGGTGCAGCTTAATTTGAGATTAGACGGACGGCGCGATTTACTGGAAACGATTAAAGAGGTAGCAGCAGCGCAGGGCTTGAGCGTTAATGCTTGGGTGGTGCGGACTTTAGAAACAGCAGCCAATTCTTCTGCAACTCCGATCACAAAATCTGAACTTCTACCCGAACCAATGCCCGCAATTCGAGATATAGAACCCGTGCTAGACATATCGCTAGACGGTAAACTAGATACACTACTAGCAGCTAAGTTTGCAGGGATTGAAGAACGCTTGGGAAAATTGAGTGCCTGAGTGATGGCAACGATGAATCACTCAGGCAGGAATTGAAAGCGGCCAACAAGCAACTTACAGAATGGGACGCAGAACTGAATCAGTTACACGAGCGCAACGGCGATTTGGTTTTGAAGGTGCAGATGTTGGAGCAAGAACTTAAGGAAGCGCAGCGCGATCGGGAAACTAATTTAGCTCCGACCGTCGCGGAGTTGCCAGAGCCGGCAGAGTTGCTTAACCAGTTGAAAGGGCGGCGTAAAAAGTCGAGGGCTGACTTGGCAGATATGGAGGCGGTGTTGGATCTACTGGGGGACAGGGACTGAGTACAGGTCTAAATTGGATACAAAATCATATCCAATTTGTATCCAATTTAGTGTCAACAGGGTGATAGGTGGCTAATTTGTATCCAATTTCTAGTTACCTCAACGCCCTAATGCCTGGTAATTTAGGCAATAAAAAACCTCAAACCGTTGATTTATCGTTGGCTTGAGGCTCATATATTCGTAAGCGGGCAGCGGGAATCGAACCCGCATAGTTAGCTTGGAAGGCTAAAGTTTTACCACTAAACTATGCCCGCACACAGAATCCAAATATAACACAAGCTTCTAAAAATTGCAATAGGCCTGTGCAAAATTTTTTAAGTTGTCCCTCCCAAGGGCTAAATCGGGACTTGCGGCCCGATCGCCCAACCAGCCAAAAATCTCCCTTTCCCAGGCTACCAAAGGCTTTACGGGTGGAAATAATCGTAGATTTGCTGCGCCAGACGCGGGCCAATCCCAGCAACTTCTGCCAACTGTTGGCGAGTCGCTAAACGCAGATAGTCGATCGACCGAAAATGCGCTAACAACAGTTTTTGCCGGTGGTGTCCCAATCCCGGAATATCATCAAGGCGCGATCGCTTCATTCTCTGGCTTCTTTGATCCCGGTGAAAACTCACAGCAAATCTGTGCGCCTCATCCCGCACCCTGCGTAATAATTGTACCCCTGGCTGGTCAGAATTAGTCGGCAGCGGCAAAGATTCCCCCGGCAAAAATATCTCCTCTCGCTGCTTAGCCAAACTGACAACCCGCAACTCATCTAGCAAATTCATCTCCCGCAAAACAGCCACAACTGCTGACAGTTGACCTTTGCCACCATCTATCATAATCAAATCCGGTTTGTCAGAAATAGTATGAGAAACCGAAGATAAACTACTGACTTCTTGCCGCAATCCTAAATTACTCAATTCATTTTCATTACTTTGATCCGTTAAATCCCGTACATTGTTCGTTGCCGAACTTTCTTTTTCCTGATTCTTTCGGAATCTCCTACCGATAACTTCTGCTAAACTCGCAAAATCGTCAGAATGACCCGATTTAATTTCAGGATTCTTAATTTTGTAATGGCGGTAGTGTTGATTGGCCGGCAAACCATCAATAAATACGACGCGGGAAGCTACCGCATCCGAACCTTGAATGTGAGAAATATCGTAACCTTCTATGCGGTGCGGCAGTTCGGGCAAATCGAGAAGTTCTGCTAAATCTTCCATTGCTTGAGAATTGCGATCGCCCAATCTCTGCATTCTCGCCAATTCATACTCAGCATTGCGTTCCACCATCTCAATCAACTCCGCCTTAGTTTGGCGCTGCGGAGTCACAATTGTCACTTTTCGTCCTTTACGATTGCTCAACCAATCTGCTAATATTTCCGCTTCTGGCAATTCGTACTGCACTGAAATTTCGCTAGGAATTTCTACAGATTCGACATTTTGATAATGTTCCTCCAACACCCGCTGCAAAATTGCTCCCGGTTCCACCCCCGGTTCCCCACCTTCGCAAAGAGGGGAGGAAACAGAAAGTTGAGACAACTCTTGCCCCCCCTTGGTAAGGGGTTGAGACAACTCTTGCCCCCCCTTGGTAAGGGGGGGTTGGGGGGGTATTTCTGCAATAAATCCCAGTCTTCCGACTAATTGGCCGGCACGAATCTGGAATAATTGAACGCAAGCGTGCTGAGTGCCGGCTGCAAGGGCGATCGCATCTCTAGAAACCGTATCATCCGGTAAAGACACTTTTTGACCAGCACTCAAAGACTGCAAACCCTTAATTTGATCTCGAATCCGCGCCGCAGTTTCAAAATTTAAATCTTCCGCTGCTTGTTCCATTTGCGGTTCCAGAATATCCAGCAATTCCTGAGTCCTTCCCTGAAAAATCATCGCTACCTTTTGGATAATTTTGCGGTATTCTTCCGGCGAAGTTAGCCCTTGACAAACGCCGACGCAGCGACCGATGTCGTAATTCAAACAAGGACGGTCTTTAAACAGCGGCTGAGGGCGCTGTCGCAGGGGGAAAATCCGCTTGATTAAATGCAGCGTACTCCGCAGCGCCCCTGTATCGACGTAGGGGCCGTAGTAGCGGTCTTTTGCACTGCTGGCGCGACGTTTACGGGTGATGAAAATGCGCGGGTATTCTTCCGACCAAGTTATGCACAAATAGGGATATTTTTTATCGTCCTTAAGGAGGACATTAAAGTAAGGTTGGTGCTGTTTTACAAGGTTTGCTTCTAATGCTAAAGCTTCCGCTTCTGTGTCGGTGGCGATGAATTCAATTTCCCGCACTTGCTGTACCATCATCGCGATGCGGGGACTGAGGTTTTGGCTTTCGCGGAAGTAGGAACGGACACGATTTCGCAGTTTTTTTGATTTACCGATGTAAAGGATGCGATCGCTCTCGTCTCGCATTAAGTATACACCAGGAACCGCCGGAATTTCTTTGAGGCGACTTTCTAGGCGTTCCGAGTCTTTAACTAACGGCAGAGTTTTTGTGGATGGCATTGCAAGCTATCTCAGCAAAATATAGACTGATTGTACACTTTTTTATTTTACCTTAATTCTGTCTTTTTTTACGGCTGCTACCGCCGCCAAATTCACCGATTAAACTTGAAAATCAGTTACAATATCTGAGATAAAAACTTGCGGGTGCGTTCTTCCTTCGGATTCTGAAAAAACTCTTCCGGCCCGGCTTCTTCCACTAAAACGCCACCGTCCATCAATACAATGCGATCCGCTACTTCGCGCGCAAATCCGACTTCGTGAGTTACTACTACCATTGTAATTCCAGTTTCAGCCAAATTTCGCATCACATCTAAAACTTCTCGCACCATTTCTGGATCTAATGCTGATGTTGGTTCGTCAAAAAGCATAATTTTAGGCTGCATTGCTAAAGAACGTGCAATTGCTACCCGTTGCTGCTGTCCGCCAGATAGCTGTCCGGGATATTTTTGTGCTTGTTCCAAAATTCCCACTCTTTCTAACAGTTGCATTGCTGCTTCTTCGGCTTTTTTCTTGGGCCAGCGGCGCACCCATACGGGTGCTAGCATGACGTTTTGCAAGACTGATAGGTGGGGAAACAGGTTGAATTGTTGAAATACCATTCCTACTTCCCGGCGAATTGTCTCGATGTTCCGCAAGTCGTGGGAAAGTTCGATTCCGTCGATCGTGATTTTACCTTGCTGATATGCTTCTAAGGCGTTGAAAGTACGAATAAATGTGGATTTTCCCGAACCGGACGGGCCCATTATGACGACGACTTCGCCTCGGTTGACGTTCATGCTAACGCCTCGCAGTACGTGAAAATTTCCGTACCATTTATGGACATTTTCTGCTACGATTACTGTTTCGGGATTTGTGGATTGAGTTTCCATGTTTGTTTTATTTGTTAACCGCTGATGAACGCAGATGAACGCTGATAGAAATTCGTATTGAAAAATAGTCTAATAACCAATAACCAATAACCAACAACCAATAACCAATAACCAATAGCTAATGACTTTTTTCGAGACTACGTTCTAGTTTGCGGCTAGCTAATGACATTGAATAGCAAAATATCCAATAAATTAGGCCGACGAATATGTAAACTTCGGCGTACCTGCCGATGTATGATGGATTTGCTAAAATTGCGCGGGATATTCCGATTAATTCTAACATTCCAAATAGGGCAAGTAGGGATGTATCCATGAATAATCCGATGAATTGACCGCCGATCGCCGGAATGACTGTTCGCAACGCTTGGGGTAGTACAATGAGAATTGTAAGTAGTGGTGTGTTTAGCCCGATCGCCCTTGCCGCTTCTATTTGTCCCCTGGGTACGGCTTGCAAGCCCCCGCGCACGTTTTCTGCCAAGTATGCCGCACTGAATAATGTTAATCCGGCGATCGCCCTTACGACTCTATCTAATTTGGGATATTCCGGCGGCAAGAATAATTGCAACATCACTTGACCTAAAAACAAAATGCCAATTAATGGCAAACCGCGAACGATTTCAATATATAATGTTGAAAGCAGTTTAACGACGGGCAAAGAACTTTGTCTTCCCAAGGCTAGCAATACTCCCAAGGGAAAGGAAAGCACAATACTAATTATTGCTAAAAACAGCGTCAACACTAAACCGCCCCAATCATTTGTCGAGACTTCTCTCAAACCTAACCCGCCTTTAATTAGCCACAAAATCAGCGGGAAGGATAAAGCCCAAATTCCTGGCATCCAGCTAACCCCCCCCAACCCCCCCTTGCTAAGGGGGGGCGAGGGGTTGCGGTTGACTTGTCTGGCGGTGACGTAGCCGGCGATGGCTGCGATAATAATTCCTAAGAGGTAGAAGCGAGAGGTTTGGTCGATCGGCGAAATCAGCGCACCGACAACCGCAGAACCGAGTAAAATCAATGTAGGCGCATTCCAAAGTCGTTCTTCCCGCTGAATATTTCCCCAAGTCAAGCCTCCCAACAAAGCAATTATTCCCGCCACTATCCACAGCCGCCAGTAGGATTCGCTAGGAAATCTGCCCGCAAAAAATAGCGGTAAGTTGGCTTCTAATACCCGCCACTGAGCTTTTGTTGTAGCCCAAACGATAATTCCTTTGATAGTTTGGAAACCGACAATCAGACAAACTACTGTAAAAATGCAGTTGTACCAGGTACTAAATAGGTTTTTGCGCGCCCAATTCCAAGGTGTGGGCGATTCGGTGGGGGGAGGCGGTAGTACGGGGGTTTTTTCCATAATTCTTTAGTGGTTAGTGGTTAATTTCTAATTGCACTTATATCTAGCCTTTCGAGCGTAACATGAGGTGCTAGGAGTGGGCATTGGCCAAACAGGGCATTGGGCAAACCTCATTTTATTGAGAACCGCTATACTAAAATTTCTAAAATTTTGACGGCTTTCTAGTTTCTGTTCGTTCGCAAACAAATTAGCATTTTCAGAATAACTTAATTGAAATGCTTTTAAGACGCTGCTTAAACTGAAATCACTGTACGCCATTTGATTTGCCTTATTGTAAGCAGAATTAAGTTTTTATCTTTCCTTGAGTTGTACGGTTTGATTGTACCAATTCATGAATAGAGAAACTATTAAACTAATTGTTAAGTATGTTACCATGATAATTAGCATTGCTTCGATCGCCCGACCGGTCTGATTCAACGTCGGAGAACCCACTACAAAGTAAACATCGGGATAAGCAACCGCCACAGCTAAACTTGAATTCTTAGCTAAATTTAAATACTGACTGGTTAAAGGCGGCACTATCACCCGCAAGGCTTGCGGCAAAATTACCATCCGCATCGCGGTTCCCGATTTTAGTCCCAAAGATTTTGCCGCTTCCCACTGGCCTCGGGATACTGACTGAATTCCGGCGCGGACAATTTCTGCAATGTAACTCCCAGTATACAAGCTGAGTCCTGTTACCAAGGCTGCAAATTCTGGAGTTATTTTTAATCCTCCTTGGAGTTGCAATGCTGGTGTCAGGCGGGGAAAATCTAGGCGCAAAGGCAGATTTTTGGTGATAATTAAAGCTACGATCGCACTTAGCCCGATCGCACCTGCCGCCCAAAACAACTGTCTTCCCGGCTTCGCTGTTACCAGCATCACCCGCCCCCGCCACATCCACAGCCCCGCCGCAGCCAAAACTCCGACAGTTAATAAAATCAACCAAATCTCAAAACCGGGCAAAGGTGCAGGCCAAGGTACAGCAATGCCGCGATTTGTCAAGTAAATCGGCCCTTTCATCTGCGGATTATCTTCCAGTTTTGGCAGGGAAATGAACACTGCAAAATACCAGAAAAATAACTGCAGCAATAAGGGCGTGTTTCGCAGAATTTCTACGTACAAAGCAGCCAAATTTCGCAGCAACCAGTTGTCGGAAAGGCGAGCAATTCCTACCGTCACACCCGCAATTGTTGTGAAAACAATCCCCAGCCCCATTACCCGCAGCGAGTTGACTAAACCGACAAAATAAGCTTGTCTGTAGGTGTTTTCGGGACTGTAGGGAATTACGCTTTCGCCGATGTCGAAGGATGCTTGGGAATTGAGAAAGTCAAATCCAAATTCAATCCCTAGTTGCGCGTAATTGGCGCTGATATTATCCCAAAAAATGGCGATTACAGTTATTACTAAAATTAGGGCGATCGCCTGTCCGACTATTTTCCACAAGCGATCGTCCCGCAGCAGTTTCATCATTGTTATTGGTTATTGGTTATTAGTTATTGGTTATTGGTTATTGGTTGGCTATTAGTTATTGGTTAACTATTAGTTATTGGTTATTGGTTATTGGTTATTGGTTAGTAAGCCCAGGCGCATCTAAATTTTAGAGTCAATTTGGATGAAATTTTTCTGGTGGGGAGGGTTTATGACCGCCCAAAAATATAATTTAGATACTCAACAGCTTACAACAAAAACTGACTAATGACTAATGACTAATGACTAATAACTAATAACCAATAACCAATAACCAATGACTAATGACTAACAAAAATTAACGGAAGGGCGGCGAGTAAAGCAAACCGCCATCTTTCCAGAGTTTGTTTTGACCCCGGTCTAACTTAAGTGTACTTTTCGGGCCGAGGTTGCGATCGTAAATTTCCCCGTAATTCCCCACTTTTTTAACAACGCGGAGAGCGAAATCGTTCGAGAGTCCGAAACCTTTACCTAAGTCTCCTTCTTTTCCTAGCAAACGTTTGACGTTTGGATCGGTACTGCTTGCGGCAATTTTATCTACATTTGCTGAATTAATTCCCAAATCTTCAGCTTCAATCGTCGCAAAAATAATCCATCTCACCGCATCCGCCCATTTCGCATCGCCGCTTTTTACCGCTGGGGCTAAGGGTTCTTTTGACATCACTACCGGCAAAATCACATTGTTCTCGGAATTCGGTAGAGTTGTGCGCTTAGAAAGAAGTTGCGATCGATCGGAAGTAACACCTTGACAGCGACCTTCTTGATAGGTAGCAAAGGTAGCATTCACATCTTCAAACACGACAGGAGTATATTTGACTCCTAATTTTCGCATTTGGTCGGACAAATTTTGTTCGTTGCTCGTACCTGTCTGCACGCAGATAGATTTGCCCGCAAAATCTTTTAAACTTTTGATGCCGCTGTCTTTTTTGACCATGATGCTTTGAGAGTCATAAAAGACAATTGGCGCAAATTCCAGTCCCGTAGTGCTGTCGCGACTCGCCGTAAAGGTGGTATTTCGGCTGAGAAGGTCGATTTCTCCAGATTGCAAAACAGTAAATCTATCTTTGGCGTTGAGCTTTCGGTATTCGACTTTTTCGGGATCGTCAAATATTGCGGCCGCCACCGCCCTGCACACATCTACATCGAGTCCCGAATATTTACCTTTTTCGTCTACAAAGCTAAAACCCGGTAGTTCGCCGCTGACGCCACAAATGAGTTTGCCGCGGCTGACAATAGTATCTATCCGGCTGGAACCTTGTTGCGATTTGCCTTCACCAGAATTTGTAGCTGTATTTTGTGCGGTTTGTGCCGATCGATCCCGACAAGATGCTAGCGGTGCGACTAATAACACGCTTGCTAGCAACAGAAATCCCCATTTACGCATAGATTTTAGTAGAACGCTTTCCTGACGATCCTACCTTGTCGCTGTCGATAACTTTGCCGATCGCCCCTTTACAACATCGGGCTGCTTCAAATTAGCTGTTGTGAACCGCGACAACTCCACGCAAACCAGCCGATCTTTTTTAGCCGGCTGCGGGCGATCGCCCTTCTCTACAATATGTATCCAATTTTGATTTAATCGGCTCAGAACTGATCGGGGGCCAAACGCTCCTCAGCTAAATCGCGAATTAGCGACAGCCGAGACTCGATGTACTCGTTCAACACATCTGTTTCATTGCCATTGAGCGCAGAGTTTGCCTTCAACTGCTTCAGCAGCCACTGTACTAGGGTGGCATCGTCTAAATTGACTAACAGAGTGGCTTGGGTGGTCTCAATTAACGACCAGAGTTGACGTAACATGATTGGAGTCATAAAACCTCCTCAAGCGTAAATACGCAGTTAATGGGTTGGGCGGGCGAAAATCCGATCTTAGTCTTTCAAGCCGATATACGAAAAGTATCTTTTGAGCGATCGGCTTAATGATTATTTTATATTTCACCACAATAACTCAATTTAGTAGTGTCAAAAGCTACAACACACAAGATGTTATAAGAGTTCCTAATCTCGTCACATAGAAATAAATATCTTGATAAAAAGTTAAAAATCTTTACAGGCTATCGATCGCAGGGGCTAATAGGAGGTATTTGCGATCGGGCGATCGGGCCACTTCTGCATAAAATCAATCAAGTCCTAGGTTGCGTCGCCTAGCGAAAATCCCTAAACATATCCATAATCTCATAGATCCGCACCTTGCAAACTATCGCCCGTGCAAAAAAACCCACACTTCTTTTGCAGCCAAACTATCATGATTTTTTAGGCCCGGGCACTCCTACAAATACTGTAGAACCTATTACTGACCAGCCGTCCACTGTTCAACCCCCGCCAGAATTATTTCTAATTCAGCGATGATTTTCGTTGCGCCCTCCAAATCGTTGGATTCGGCCATAGTTTGAAGCTCAGCAGCCAAATCTGGCATTCGCCGCACCGCCGCCGTAGCGCTGACACCTTTAATTTGATGCGCGTGGCGGGCCAGCGCCTGCACATCTCCCGAGGAAATCGCCCCCTTAGCTGCTTTTAAATAACTGTCAGTATCCACCACAAAAGCTTGCAAAATTTCCAGCTCAAAATCTAAATCAGCGCCAGCAATTTCGTGCAAACGCGCCATATCCACTACAGATTCTAGATCCGCTGCAGAGTTTTCGAGTTCCTCGCCCTGAAACTTGGGACTTTCAATTTTTAACTTTACCGACCAATTTTCTAGTACAGATTTCAACTTTTCGATCGAAATAGGTTTGCTAATATAATCGTCCATCCCCGCAGCCAGACACTTTTCCCGATCGCCCTTCAAAGCATTCGCCGTCATCGCAATCACCACCGTATGAAGATCCAACTCCCCCAAACCAGCAGCGCCTGTCGCTTCCAGACGGCGCAATTCCCGCGTCGCTTCGTAACCGTCCAAAACCGGCATCTGACAGTCCATCAACACAATGTCATACTTTTTGAGAGTCAGCATCGATAGCGCCTCAGCACCGTTATTCGCCACATCCGCAGCGCATCCCAAAAGTTTGAGTTGATTCAAGCCAACTTTTTGATTGATCGGAGTATCTTCAACTAACAAAATCTTCAAGCTGGCTAACTGCCGATTGTCAATAACTGAAGCTTGATTATTGGTGGGATTAGCCAGCGACAGATCGATTTCAACACTAGGGGCGATCGCATTCACCAAACAATCAAACAGCCGATGAGCTTTCACAGGTTTAGTTAAATAGCCGCTAAAACCGATATCTACCAAACGTTTCGCCTCCGATATCTGAGTAATGCAAGTCAACACCACCCAATGCGTTTGCTGCATAGCCTGCTCAGCAATCATCAAACGTTCCAGACTTCCCGCCACCATTTCCGGTAACTGAATATCCACCAAAACAATAGCGTAAGGAGAATTAATGCTGACAGCTTTGTACAAAGAGGCGATCGCCATCCAACCGTTCTCAACCTCGTCAACTTCCATTCCCCACAAAACAGCCATTTTCAGCAGCACTTTTCGCAATGTCGGCTTATCGCTAGCAACTAACATTTTTCGCCCCGCCAACACCGTTTGCAAATTCACGTCGCACGCTGTCCTCGCAGTCAAATTTTCCTTAACAGCCGGCACAGTAAACCAAAAAGTTGAGCCTTGACCAAGCGTACTTTCCACGCCTATTTGACCCCCTAGCAACTCCACCAACTGCTTAGAAATAGCCAAGCCTAAACCTGTGCCACCGTATTTTCTCGTTGTAGAAGCATCAACTTGAGTAAAAGATTGAAACAGCTTTATTTGGTCTTCTGTCGTTATACCAATTCCTGTATCTGTGATTTTAAACAGCAGCAACAGCGAGCGATCGCCTCCGAGTTTTAACGGCTGCATATTCTCTAATTTTTTGCGGGTGCCACTGGCTGCCACCAACCCCGGAGGTCTGCCAGTAGAAACCTCAATTACTACTTCTCCTACTTCGGTAAACTTAATCGCATTGTTGATTAAGTTAGTGAGAATTTGCCGCAACCTCGCTGCATCGCCTCTAATTTGCTGCGGCACGTCGCTGTCAATCAGCGCCACCAATTCTATACCTTTTTCTTGTGCGGGAGTTGCTAACAAATCCAGCACTTCATCCAAACAGATACTGAGGTCAAATTCGATGGTTTCCAAGCGCATTTCTCCGGCTTCCAGTTTGGAGAGATCGAGAATATCATTAATGATTGATAGCAAATTTTGGCTGCTGAGTTTCAGCGTCTGCACAAAGTCTAGCTGTTCGGGAGTGAGATTTGTTTTCAGCAGCAAATCAGTCATTCCCATCACTCCATTCATCGGAGTGCGGATTTCGTGACTCATATTTGCCAAAAATAGCGACTTCATTCTAGAGGCTTCTAGGGCTGCTTCTCGGGCCTGCTGCGCTTGTTCAAACAAAGTAGATTGCTGAATGGCGATCGCCAACTGCACGCTCAACCTTCCCAGCAAATCCACCTCAGAATCAGTCCAAGCGCGCGGGCCACCGCACTGGTGAGCAACCAGCAATCCCCACAACCGATTTTGACTGGTTTCCCAACTGGCGATGTGCGATTCTGTTCCGGGAGTTTTTGACCAATTTTCGGCGATCGACTCTTGATTTTCATCGCCGATAAAAATTGGGACAACTAAATTAGCCCTTACCTGCAAACTCACCAAAAAATTTAGGTGGATGTCGCTCAAGCTTGCCGTATGAACATCTTCAATAGCTTGAATTTTACCAGCGCGGTACACCGATACATAACTTTCCTCAAAAGATGATTCTTCCAGCTTTCTGTCTAGCAGTGGCATCCAATCCTCGCCCACAGATTCCACAACCACAATCGCTGTTTTCTCCGAATCAAAACGATAAATTACCGTGCGGTCAGTCCCTAGCAAATGCCGCACTTCTTCTACGGCTGTGCTCAGAGTTTGAGTGAGATTGAGAGACTGCCGGACTCGCTGGGCGATCGCCGAAACCAGCCGTTCTTGTTCTGCTTGTTCCCGCAGCATTCTCTCAGCTTGCTTGCGTTCGGTGACATCGCGAATTACCGCAGCAAAGCACAGCGGTTCGCTTCTTTGAGGATGCTTGACCAGAAAAGCATTTATCACCACATCTATGCGTTTTTGGCTGTGGAAGTTCTGCATTTGACCTTCACCTTGCCACTGACCGTCACCGAGCATTTTTGGCAAAATCTCTTGAGTAAATTTTTGTTTAAAAGTGTTACCTATATAATCCCATATCTCCGTATAAAGCATTTCCGAAAGCCGCTCTACACCAACCATTTTGCGTCCGGCTTCGTTGACAAAAAGCGTGTGGCCTTCGAGAGTAGCCATACCGATAAAATCGCTGCTATTTTCAATCAAAGACACAAATTTTTGCCGTTCTTCTTCTCCTTTTTTGCGTTCGGTAATGTCGCGCTTGACGCAGACGTGACAAATTATATCGGCGCTGTTGTTCATCACAGAGTAGGCCGCTACGTCGATCGCCAGGGTGCGTCCTTTTTTAGTAGAGTTAGTAATTTCGCCCCGAAAAGTTCCTGTTTTCGCTAAATTTTTGGTAATTGCCGAAAAGCGCTCCTCCGCCACCAGCGGCGGCGCTTCTGCTTCTAATTCTGCGTCTGTGTATTCTAGCAGCGATTGGTGAGCGCGATTTTGTTCCAGAAAAAACCCATCAGCATCGATAATTACGATCGCATCGTTGGAGTTTAAAAATATTTCTCGATAAAGTTTAAGTTTGTCCTCAGCTCGCTTGCGTTCGGTGATATCTCTTTTGACGCTGACGTAACAAACCACATCCCCAGCATCATTGAGAACCGCAAAAGCCGAAAGTTCCGCCTCAAAGATTCCGGCTTGTAAAGCCTTAACACAGGTTATTTCGCCTCGATAACTCCCTGTTTCGGCTAAGCTTTTCAGCAGCGACGCAAAAGCCGGTTCTCCCATGTGAATCGCAGGGGTTTTTCCCCACAATTTCGATGAGGTGTAACCCAGCAAAACCGTGTGAGCTTGATTTGTTTCTAAATAATAGCCTTGGGGGTCTAAAATGGCGATCGCATCGTTAGACTTTAAAAATATTTCTTGATAAAGTTGCAGTTTTAATTCCGCTCGTTTGCGATCGCTAATATCCGTAAACAAGCCGTAGTAAACTATCTCCCCCGATTCTTGCATTTCCGGTTGAGAAGCTCCTTGCATCCATTTCAGTTTTCCTGACGGAGTAACAATTCTGCCTTCCCACCGCCAAGGCTGCAAACTTTCAGCAGAAATCTGCACCGAGTTAACAAAATCATCTCGATCTTCGGGATGAATCATGTCAACAATTACATGAATATCCTGCTGAGCCACCTCTGGTTCTATTTCATACAATTCTCGACAGCCCGCGCTCACAAACGAGAAGGTCATCGAACCGTCTGGCTGCAAGTCAATTTGATATACCGTACCAGGTACGCTAGCAGTAATTTTTTGCAGTTTGGCTTGGCTTTGATTTCTGGCTTCCTCTGCGGCGGAGTGTTCTAAAATTTCCCGATAAATACCCAAAACCCCAAATATATTGCCCTCCGCATCGCGCAGCGGCAGTTTTTGGGCGTCAAAAAAGTGTTGTCTGTCGCCTCCAAAGACGATCGCCTGGTAGGGATTGCGAACCATCTCCCCGGCGAGTACAGCTCGATCTTCCTCGCGAATGCCCCTAACAAAGCCTTGGCGATCGCCAAATACGGCTGCTGCTGAAAATCCTAATTCAATGTCATCTTTTCCGAGAATTTCTTCAACATTTTTTCCTAAATACTGCGCTAAAATTTGATTAACAAAAATGTATTTAAAATTTCGATCTTTGGCAAAAACTATGTCCGGCGCACAGTCCGCCAAAGCCCGCAATACGAATTCTTTAGTTTCCTCACCGACGGCAAAATTATCTCGATCTTTTTCCTTGAGATTCGGCTTTTTAGCTGCTAAATTAATCAAAGATGTTGCACAAATTTGAGCGACAGTTTGGAGCAAACAAAGGTGTTCGATATTAAAAGCAGTTGCCTGCTCTGCACCGACAAAAAATACTCCCAACAATTCTTGACTTTCATCTTCGTTAGCTGGTGCCATCAAGACAGACTTAAACTGACCGATTGGTGGCAAAGCGATGTTGTACGCCCAGTCCCGATTTCCAGCGAGCCATTCAACGCGGGCTGCTTGCAATCGTGCTTTAATTTTGGCTTTGGTGCGAGCAGTTAAAGGGTTTGACGGTGGTTGGAGGTATAGTCGATCGTCCGGTAGCGTCAAAAGTTCGTTAGCGTTAGCGAAGCGATCCGAAGGAAAGCCCGCCCCTACGGGGGCTGCGCCAACGAAGAGGATCGTCTCCGCAGGAATCAGACGCCCGATATGTTCGATACACGCAGACCAAATTTCCTCAGCAACCGTGGCAAGTTGTACTTTCACGGTAAGTTCGTTGAGAACTTGCAGTTCAAAAGTGCGCTGGCGGACTTGTGCTTTGAGGCTGGCGGCTAGGATTTGCATAGTGCTCACCACACAGGTTTCCTTATATTATAATTATTGATTTTCAAACTTTTTTAAACAATAATTTTAAAATATATCCGGCGAAAAGACAACTTTTTTAGATTTAAATTACCTTCATTCGCTAAAAAATAAAAGCGCGATCGGGAGCGAAGCTGCAGTGCAAGACACCTGCTTCGCTCCTGCTGCAAAGTTGAAAAGTGAAATTATCCCATCAAAATCACGTTATCAATAACGTGGATGACACCATTGTCAGCTTCGATATCTGCCGCGACAACAGTAGCGTTTTTCACTTCAAAACCGTCAGAACAATCAATTTTAATCGGCGAACCTTCTAAAGAAGTAACAAAACCGAGTTTTGCCAAATCAGCCTTCATAAACTTGCCGGAGACGACGTGAAACATCAAAATTCTGCTCAGTTGGGGGACATTCTGCACTAGCGTAGTGATAGTTCCCGGTGGCAATTTCGCAAAAGCATCGTCAGTGGGTGCAAAGACGGTGAAAGGCCCCGGACTTTTGAGTGCATCTACTAAATTAGCTACTTGCACGGCTGTTACCAGGGTTTGGAAGGAACCCGCACCTACGGCAATATCCACAATATCAGGCATTTTGTTCTACCTCGTTTGGCAAAAAAGTTCTATTAAGTATCGTAAACTGATGCGGGCAAAAATACCTACTGTCTTTACTAAAAAATTGGTAATTCGTTGAGGTGCTGGGATTTATCTCCTCTTTTATTTGGCGGACACAAGTCCGAACGTTCTAACCTCACAATGGTTATTTTATAGGTATCATATTATTAACTAATATGTAATTGAGTCGCGAGGCAATTTAAAGTCTCTACAAGACTACTGGCGGTTATGACACCAAAACCTTTGTTTCTAAATCTGTTATTTCTAAATTTAAATCCTCTCCTTTATGAATACTGAAGCTGCCATATAAAATAGAAATTGCCAAAATGTCTGTATGAATTAAAGCTGCTTGACGGTGCTCGTCTTCACCCAAATGAATGCCAATTAAATCAGCTTCAGGATCTTGTACATCTTCAGGATGGAACACTTCCCAACTGACATCTCGGCAGTCATGAAATACGATGGTATAAGGCAAGCGGTCTCCTGTAGGATCGTAAATACATTGAAATAAAATTTCATTTCCCCACAAAGAGACATTGACATTGGTTACGAGGGATGTCAGTCCACCTAAATCAAGTAAGTTGTAGTCATCCGGCATACTAATTCCTCACTTTTTCTCCAGTATTGCGTGTACCCAGAATTGGGTTGCCAAATTCATCGCGTGTTTTGATCGAACTGCCGTCTTTGTCAAGACGCAAACCTTTGTTTATTCTTCTGCCATCTGAACCGTATCTAGGAGCAGGGGTGCGTATAACTTCACCATCAATACGAATATGGACTCGCGAACGATCGGCAAATTCGTATTCAAGATAACCACCTTTAGTAGTTCTGATTTCTGCACCCAGTCCGCGCAAAAAGTCATCGAGTTCTTGGCGAGTCATTCCGGTTAAGTCTCCAAATTCTGATGCAGTTCCATATCCTCCAACTCCCTGACTCGGCACGCCAGTCTCCCCACCAACCATTGCTGATTTGAGTTTAGCACGGTTGGAAGAAGGAAGAAGGAAGAAGGAAGAAGGAAGAAGGAAGTTCGGCAACGAGCAATGTACGGGATGTAACGGATGTAACGGATGTAACGGATGTAAGTCCGTCGGAAGAAGGAAGAAGGAAGAAGGAAGAAGGAGGAAGGAAGAAGGAAGAAGGAGGAAGGAAGAAGGAAGAAGGAAGAAGGAGGAAGGAAGAAGCAAGTTCGGCAACGAGCAATGTACGGGATTTAACGGATTTAACGGATGTAACGGATGTAAGTCCGTCGGAAGATGGAAGTTCGGCAACGAGCAATGTACGGGATGTAACGGATGTAACGGATGTAAGTCCGTCGGAAGAAGTAAGAAGGAAGAAGTAAGAAGGAAGAAGGAATAAGGAATAAGGAATAAGGAATAAGGAATAAGGAATAAGGAAGAATTATTCCTTAAACTCGCAATTTTCAATTTTCAATTTTCAATTGCCAATTACCCAAAGAATAGGGGTACGCACTGCGCCCCCTATTAATAAACTAACTAAGGTGGTAAAAAATTATTGATTAGCCGAGTTGAACTTTAACCACGCGGTTCTTTTCTGCTTCCGCCTTTGGTAAAGTCAAGTTCAAAATCCCATTTTTGTACTCAGCTTGTACGCTGTCATTTTGAACTCGTGCGGGTAGGGGAATCACCCGGCGGAAGGAACCGTAGCGGAACTCTGAACGGGTTATGCCTTTATCTTCGCTCATAGTTTCCGATCGCCTTTCGCCACTAATAGCCACCGCTTCTGCGGTTACTTGTACGTCCAAATCCTGAGCTTCCATGCCTGGGATTTCTAACTTAAGGTGGATGGCTTCGGGAGTGTCATTGAGTTCGGCGGGGGGGACGAAAGCCACACCGTTAGATGCGCGATCGGTCGCTGGTGTCAAGCTATCAAACAACCGATTCATTTCTCGCTGCAAGGAGTCCATTTCTCGCAAAGGTTCCCAACGAATAAGTGCCATAATTGATACCTCGAATCTCTTACGTTGTTAGAGGTTGAGAAACACTTGACTCAACCTGTATTTAATATATTCCAGCTTCCGCAACAGCGATATTCGGTTTTCCGCAAAAAGGGCGATCGCATTTCCGAACATTGGCGATCGTACTGCTAAATCATTACAGGCGCAGGTATCCGAGGGAGCCACAGCTAAACAATGTTAAATTTGAGATTGCATCGATAAGTTCCATCCTTAAATCTCAAATTTAAAGTCTGCTTTTTCTCAAGTCGGTCAATCCCACCGCGAATGCTGATAAGAAGCGTAGGTATCAAACAAAGCACCAACCAAACCAAAAGCTAGACCGATCGCCAAAACACCCTGGAGAGGAGAGCCGCTGCCGAAAGTCGCTAAGAACTGTAAAATCATGTTTTCTCCAGAACGACCGAGTCCTTGGAAGCCAGGGACGAGGCCAATCAGCGCACAGCCAGTCAATCCCGCGCCGATCGACAATAAGGGAGCGACAAAGCTCAACAGGCCCGTCAGCAGTAAAGAGCGAAGAAAATTAGGAAATATGCTCATAAGAGTCAGTAAATTCAGCTAAACTGCCGAAAGGTGCAAGTAAACAAAACTTGTCTTTTTCTACGATAGGCAGCGATCGCCCTCCGCAGCCAATTCTGTCAAAAATCTTAAATCTTAGAGAAGAAACTTGTTTAAGATTTGTAGATAGATTTCATTTTTGGCAGTTGTTCTACAGTCAAAATCCCTTGAGCACAACTACACAGTCGAGCCTCAGTTTGTGGAGTAAGCGGTTGTTCGCAGCAATTTTATTGGGCGGCCAAGTCATGCTGCACCTGCTGACGCGCAAAATTAACCGCCGCAACACCCTCGACCAAATGGCAGCAGTTGGCCCGGAATCGCTACTGATTGCTTTGCTGACTGCTGGTTTTGTCGGCATGGTATTTACTATTCAGGTAGCGAGGGAGTTTATTAACCTCGGTGCCGGCAATGTCGTCGGCGGCGTTTTGGCTTTGTCTTTGACTCGCGAACTCGGCCCGGTTTTAACGGCGGTAATCGTGACGGGACGAGTAGGTTCGGCTTTTGCGGCGGAAATCGGCACAATGCAAGTCACAGAGCAGATAGATGCCCTGCTGATGCTCAAAACAGACCCGATCGACTACTTAGTAATTCCCCGCGTCATTGCTTGCTGCTTAATGCTGCCAATTCTGACAATATTGTCCCTAGTCACCGGCATCATCGGCGGGCTGCTGATTGCAACGACAATGTACGGCATCTCTCAAACAGTGTTTTTAGAATCTGTCCGCCATTTCCTGAGTCTGTGGGATATTTGCAGCGCAGCAATTAAGGCTTTTGTGTTCGGTGCTTTGATTGCTGTAATCGGTACTAGCTGGGGTTTGACCACCACCGGCGGCGCAAAAGGTGTGGGCCAATCGACTACTACAGCGGTTGTGACGGCTTTGCTGGCAATTTTTGTGGTTAACTTTTTGATGACTTGGATCATGTTTCAGGGGACGGGCTCTAGCGTACTCAAAGGGCTCTAAGCTAGGAAACAGTAAAATATGAATAATTGGCAACATTCGTTTATGTACTTTTGATTTAAACCTGTGAATACAACCGCCTCTGCGACCGCGCCCACAAATACGATCGAACTCGCCCCGAGTTTTGCGATTCCCCTAGTGCTGGTACTGGCCGCCGTACCGCTGCTGTTCGTGCAGAAGTGGGCGAGTTTGCCGCTTTCGCTGTTCGGCTTGTTTCTGATGTACCAAGCCGCCACCATCCGGCTGCAATTCACCGCAACGGATTTGGACATTTATCGATCGCAAAACTTAATCCGCCGCTTTCCTTACCGAGAATGGCAAAATTGGCGCATATTTTGGCCCGCGCTGCCGATTTTGTTCTATTTCAAAGAAATTAACAGCATTCACTTTCTACCGGTTCTGTTCGATCGTAAAATGCTACAGACCTGCTTAGAACAGCGCTGTCCCCGTCAAGACTAAAAAAGTTGTTAATTTAAAATATTTAGCTTTTCCGTGCCCTGGGCCGAACAAAATTTCCCATGAATTCAGACGAATCTCCAACCCAAAAACCTCAAGAAACAGCAGCCGCTGACGGCGAACTAAACTTATCTGTGCATGAGACGGAGTACCAACTTCCATCTCAGATACCGTCCAAGTCGATCGCTCTTAACAAACCTGCCGCCCAATTCCCGCCAGAAACAGACCCCTGGGCCGAGGAAGAGGCCGAAATCGCCGATGAAGCGGACGCAGCAAGCGCGATCGACCAAATTCAGCCAGAAACAGACGATCGCTCTTTTGAAAGCGCGTTAGCGAAGCCCTCGAAGAGGATCGATCAAATCGAGCCAGAAACAGACTCCCAGCCAACAGCAACCGCCGCAACGGTGACAGAAATTTCAGAAAATGTTACCGAAAATGTGGCAGATCGAGTTCAAAAATTGCTCCAGCAAGAACAAAATTTGACAGAAAAGATTGCGGCGCTGGAAGCCGACAAAGCCCAAGCATTAGAAGCGTTGAGCGAGGCTCAATCATCGATGGGGCGTTTGGTACAAGACGGCTTGATTCAATTAGACAAGCGCAAACAAACCCTACAAATCGAAATAGAAAAACTCGAACGTCGGCGCGATCGAATTCAAAAGGAAATGCGGACAACTTTTGCAGGCGTTTCCCAAGACTTAGCAATCCGAGTCCAGGGTTTTAAAGACTATCTAGTCGGAAGTTTGCAGGATTTGGCCGCCACTGCGGAACTCTTAGATTTGACACCGCCAATCCAAGAAACGCCCAAGCAAATGTACGCGGACGAATCGGAATCCTCAGCACCAGTAAATCTGAGATTTGCCGAACCAGGATTTCAAGAACAAACCAAACAAATTCGCCGCATCCTCGACCAATATCGCACCCTCCCGGACTACTACGGCCCAGCTTGGCAACTCCGCCGCACCTTTGAACCCATCCACGCGGAACGAGTCTCTAACTGGTTTTTCACCCAAGGAGGAAGGGGCGCTTTGCGAACTATGGGTTCGCGCTTGCAAAATATCTTGATTACTTCGGCGATTGTTTCTGTCCTCAGAAGCGTCTACGGCGCACGGGTGCGGACTTTGGTGCTCGCCAACACTCCCGAACGTTTGGGAGAGTGGCGCAGGGGTTTGCAGGACTGTTTGGGGATTACTCGCAGCGATTTTGGCCCGGAACGCGGCATTATTATGTTTGAGTCTCCCGAGGCTTTGGCTCAAAAAGCCGATCGACTGGTGAAAGATGGCAATTTGCCGCTAATTGCGATCGATGAAACTGAGGATTTAATTAGTTTGTCAATGCTGCAATTTCCGCTGTGGCTGGCCTTTGCTCCAGATCCGCAAAGTTTGATGGTTCCTAAAGATTTTTGAATGGGTAATTAGTAATTAGAAACGGGTAATGGTAATCGGTAATTGCTGATTGGACAAGCAAAAAACACACCATTCCCGGTAGGGCGGGTTGAGTTCAGAATCTATGAAACAAGCAACTCGATCGAGGCAAAATCCGCCCTCTCTTTATGAAGGTAAAAAAACACATTTGCTATGGCAAATTGTAAAAATACACGAAGATTAAATTAAAACATGACTAGCTGGATAGTTTTAAATGGCGCACTTTTAATAGCAGCTTATCTGCTGGGTTCAATTCCGACTGGGTACACCCTGGGTAAATGGATGCTGGGAATTGATATTCGAGAGGTGGGTTCTGGTTCGACTGGCGCGACTAATGTACTGAGGACTTTGGGGAAAGGGCCGGGGTTGGCGGTGTTGCTGGTTGATGTGTTGAAGGGCGTAAGCGCGATCGTCCTAACCCGCTACATTTACTCTCTAGATTTTACCAGTCAGCTAGCGATCGGCGCAGGTTTAGAAAATACTGCCACTGTCATCCCTTGGATGGCAACTTTAACAGGCTTGTTTGCTGTTTTGGGCCACAGCAAGTCTATCTGGCTGGGGTTTACCGGCGGTAAATCTGTGGCTACGAGTTTGGGAGTTTTGCTGGGTTTGTATTGGCCAGTTGGTTTGGGAACTTTAGGGATTTTTGGAATTGTTTTTGCAGTGTCCCGAATTGTTTCTTTAAGCTCGATTATCGGAGCAATTAGCGTTGCTGGATTGATGTTTGCTTTACATCAGCCGCTGGCTTATGTATTGTTTGCAATTGCGGGCGGTGTGTTTGTGATTGTGCGGCACCGCAGCAATATTCAGCGTTTGTTGAACGGTACGGAACCGAGGATTGGAGAGAAATTGGAAACTGCAGCTAGCGATCGATAATCATATCATGTCCGGTTGATGAACATAACAAAAACCCTTCGTTCTTAGTGCGGACTTGACTGATTGCGGTTAATCGAACGGACATGATGTAACACCTATTTTCCTAATTCTTGAGAACGCAAATAAGCCGCTTTGACTGCTTCGATCGTAGCAGATCGAAAGCCATTACTTTCTAGTTTAGCAATTCCGGCAATAGTTGTGCCGCCGGGACTCGTCACCCGATCTTTTAATTCTGCTGGGTGCATTCCGGTTTCTTGCAATAGCTTCGCCGTACCGAATACAGTTTGGATTGCTAATTGAGAGGCGATCGCCCGTGGCAGTCCAGCACAAACTCCGCCATCTGTCAAGGCTTCGATAAAAATTGCCACATAACCAGGGCCGGAACCGGAAAGCCCAGTCACCGCATCCAGCATACTTTCGGGAACTTCCACGACTTCTCCCACAGCCCCAAAGATGCGTTTTACCAATTCTAAATCGGTTGGTTGCACAAGTTTGCCAGGGGCGATCGCGCTCATTCCCGCCCCCACCGTCGCCGGAGTATTCGGCATCACCCGCAGCACTCCCCGCCCAGGGAAAGCCGGTTCTAGCTTGCTGAGCGGGACTCCTGCTAAAATCGATACTATCAACGCTTCGGGCTGGGAATTAGCCGTTTCTCCATTATTTGCTTGTTGGCGATCGATCGCCACCGCCAACTCCAAAGCTACCGTATCAAACATTTGTGGTTTAATCGCCAAAAACAGCACTTCTGTAGCGGTAGCAACTTCTAGATTGCTTGCTGTTGTAGCGATTCCATAGGTTTCCGTCAAAAATTCGCGCCGTTGGGGTTGCGGATCGCTGACCAATATTTCTGAGGGTAAATAAACTTTTTGTGCTATGAGGCGCGACAGGAGAGCTTCTCCCATTACCCCGCCGCCGATCGTACCAAATTTGATGTTAGTCATTAGTCAGTTGTCAGTTGTCAGTTGTTAGCTAATGTTAGTGAACTACCCAGCGCTGATGCTATCGCATACAGCGTGGGCTTCTGTCTTCGTAGGGGAGTGCCTCAGATTGAACTTACGCCCCACCTTTGGACTTACCTTCCCTCCAACAGCAGAAACGGCTGTTCCATCCGTCTTTAGCATTCTGATACCTTCATTCCTGATAATTAAAGTCAGTGAAGGAGTCGCCTCCTCCACTGCTCTACAAAACGGAACGTGATAGTTTCCCATCATTCCGCTCCTCAATAAAACGGCTGTTGTCATCAGTACGTCATTACCAACATATCGTTTTCCCAAACCCAAAGGCTTGGTTCCACTGGTGGCTTAGGTTTAGCACTTTTGCAGCTAGATTTGTTACCGAGACTGCCATCATTGGCGGTCTTTGTGTCGTGGCAATGTCGATGGAGTAGTTGCCAATTATCATACGATTCCCTTCCACCTTTCGATTTGGGGACGATGTGGTCAACCTCTATCGAATCTCCATCTTTGAAGTAGTTACCGCAGTGAGCGCATTTCCCTTTTTGTCGCTTGAGTAATTTAGCCACTCTTACGGGTATATCGGGTTGTACTCCCATTCTTGAACTCCAATATATCCAATCACCGTCATAGGGTGATGCCGTCCCTTTTACTTTTACATGGCGCTTTATTTCAGTGGAGCTATGTTGTATTAGCGAATAAGGATTATTACCCTCTCTGGTTGCGAACACCCAGTTATTGCCTTCTACAGTTTTGAAATATTTAAGGCGTATCCACCCTCTGCCTTTATTCCTATGACGATGGCGACCCCATTTCAGAAGTTTCCAAACCACTAAGTGCCACAGCCTTTCAAATACTTTCTGACTGACGACTGTTGAGAAGTAGTTACACCAACCCCTGATGATAGGATTGAGATTTTTGATTAAAGTCGCTTGGTTTAACCCACGCAATTTATCTATTACTTCAGCAACTTTTCTGTAGTGTCTTTTCTGACTTTCCTTGCTGGGGGTGATAATAGTCTTAAATCCGAGGATTTTACCCTTTACTCTGCCTGAATTGTGTTTTCCAACAGGGAATTGCCTGACGTTGAATCCTAGGAAGTTGAATCCAGGTTGTTCATCATCTAACTTGTTCAGGGTGTGGGCTAGTCTTGTCTTGCTCGGTTTTAATTCTAACCCAATGCCACTTAACCACTTTTCTATCTCATATTTGCACAGTTTTATGACTTCTAAATCCTCATGAAGGACTAAAAAATCATCTGCGTATCTAATCAATGAAATCGATTTAAGCTTGTCTCTTACACTTAATTGGGTGTTATCCGGTCGCTTCATATCGAATTTTGGGGCTAAACCCATAATCAATTCCTCAATTCCATGTAAGGCGACATTGGCAAGTAGAGGTGATAATGGAGTAGGAACAAAGCGCACCTCTAAATCTCTCGATTTATGTGTTTCTTCATTCCTCTCCCCAAACCGGACGTGAGACTTTCACCTCATCCGGCTTTCCATCATTGTTACGTGCTGCGTCCATACGAAGGCGTTTGGACATGACAATCACGACAAAGAAGTTGAAGATTTTCAACATCATCTTTACCCTTTGATTTTCGGGCTTTGACGTGGTGTAGATCTAAGTTAATCGTGCTTAAACACACTTCACACTTAGCTCCTCTTTCAGCTTTAATTGTCTCCTTCAGCTCGCGCCATTGAGAGTTATCTGCGTTGCCCAGCCACACCTGATCCGGTAAAGGTAGGTCAGCTAGTGGCATCCCTGTCCGATACTCTCCCTGAATATAAGGATTTTCGGGAGAGCGAGAACGATATTTAGTTAATGGTAAATCACTCAGGCGGTAAAGATAAAGAATCTTGTTTCCGTTACGAATACCCAAGTTAAATCTCCGACCGTCCTCGCGCAGTTTATACATCTTGATGATGTATTTGGGGGATAACTTATGCCGTTTACAAAGCCAGCGAAATAGTCGTTGATTGACCCAAAAGTCTAAATCTTTGGCTATATCTTTAACATTGCAGTGACGATAATAGTTAATCCACCCTCTTAAAACTGCATTAAGGGCAGAGAATTTCAACAGGGGGGAATCTTGGAACCATTTCCGCTTGGTCATCTCCTTAATGGTCTGTTTGAACTTCTTAGTGTTTTTCGGTGCAGGGGTGACCAACATTTTCGGTCGGTCGTGTCCGCTGACATAGCGTTGAATGTGAAAACCTAAGAAGTCAAAACCATCATTAACATGGGTAATGTGCGTTTTTTCTGGTGACAATTCAAGTTGAAGTTCTTCTTTGAGGAAGATACTAAATTCCTCCTTGAGTCTCACCGCTTCTGCTTTGCTGCCGTTGGTCAATAGTAACCAATCATCGGCATAGCGGATTAAAGCACAATTTCCTTGATGTCTGGTGCGGCGACGTTCTTTCTCTTTGCGGTCGAGATTGCCATATTTCTGCCACCAATAGAGATCTAATTGGTGCAAGTAAATATTCGCCAAAAGTGGCGAACAAATACCACCTTGCGGTGTACCGATATCGGTATGTTTGAACAGATGCCCCTCCATGATTCCCGCTTTGAGAAAACTTTCTACCAGTTTCAGGAGACGATTATCGGCGATTCTTTTCGCCATGAGTTTGAGCAGTATCTGATGATGAATACTGTCAAACGCCGCTTTGATATCTCCCTCAATTACCCAATAGTATTTGTTGCGACGATTGATGTAGCTATCTAATCGGGCGATGCAATCTTGAGTTCTGCGCTGTGGTCGAAAACCATTAGAGCAGTTAAGAAAGTCACTTTCATAGATTGGTTCTAATACCATTTTTAGCAACATTTGGACTGTTCTGTCCTTGAGTGTGGGAATACCTAGCGGTCGTTGTTTACCATTTGATTTCGGGATGTAAACGCGACGGACTGGCATCGGTCGGAATTGTTTGGTTTGTAATTCCGTCCGTAACGTATTCACGAATTCAGTTTTGGCTGATTCCGTTGTCAGCGTCTTTTTAGTGATGCCGTCGATCCCTGCCGTTTTAGCTCCCGTATTCGAGAGTACGGCGGTTAAGGCGGTTCTAATCCAATCCTCTCGGCAAATGAGTCGATACAGATCGTCGAACTGATGTTCTGATTGATGCTGTGCCTTGATGGCGAGACTATGTTGGGTTTTGATGATATCGGACATACGTTTTAGTCCTCTCTAGTTCCCTTAACTTATCTCTAACAATGACTGCCATCCTTCGCCATGTACCAGACTATTTTCTGGCTCGGACTACTACGATGGCTCTGCCACACGATAACTACTTCAGTTGCAGCTAACCCAGTCTCCATCGACCAGTTACCGTGCTTCCTACGTTCATACAGTGGTACGTGTTTGTCTAGCCTTAGACTTCCTCTTTACACCAATCGGATACAGACCTAGTATCCGCGACCACAGCCGATGGTTTATACCTCTATAACCAGAGCGGTTCAGTCCGAGTAAACAGACCTTTTCATCAGTAGAATCAAATACTGATTTACCTGTTGTCTCACGCCATCTCTGTTGTTTAGCAGCGTGTCCAAGGTGACGGTGCTTCGGACAAGGATTCCTCTCGTAGTCATAGCTAGACTCAGGCTCGAAACCTCATACTGTAACAGAGTGCCAGCATTTTGTTCCTTGTTTCCCAGGCTTCAAACAGGTTCTCACTCATTGTCCCCTGCCTGCTGGGTCAGCCTTAATACCTTGAGGTAGGTATTATCTCGTGGTTGTTTTGGCTCACCTAGAGCATTACCACTGTACGCTTCGCAGCGCACTCACCCCACCCTGTGGTGTCCCTTCATCTGTTGGGAACAGCTTGTTTCCATCCATAACACCAGCTTTTAACCAAGCTCGGATTTGTCTCCGTAGGGTAGGATAAGTATTCAATTTTTTGAGAAGTGCATCGTGATTAATACGGTCGAAGCATTTACTAATGTCGGCATCCAGCACATATTTTGATTTATGCTTTATTGCCAGGAATATTGCTCCAATCGCATCGTGGCATGAGCGTCCTGGTCGGAACCCATATGAGTTAGGTTCAAATCGCGCTTCCCATTCTGGTTCTAATACCAGTTTGATTAACGCTTGCAAAGCTCGGTCTTCCATTGTCGGTATACCTAAAGGTCTTTCCTCATCTGTCCCTGGTTTAGGTATCCAAACTCGGCGTGTTGGTTTGACCTTAGAACCCAATGATATTTTGTTTATCAATGCGAGACGTTGCTTTGGATTCAGTGATTTAATACCGTCTACACCTGCCGTCTTCTGTTAACCTAAGCAGGCAGGTCGCCCTACCTGCTCGGCTCCAGAACCGAACGTGAATATCGCTATTCATTCGGCTCCTCAGTGTGTGACTGTCACCTTTGCTTGTGACATCTCCAATAAGGGAAAAC